>DASSWV010000003.1:0-2934 GCA_035704545.1 Pelobium sp. | reverse complement strand
CGCTAAACTATGGAAAGGCAAAAATCCTTTGGCAATTGAAAATCGTATGGCAGAGCTGCATGCTTTTACCGCTTATAATGCAACTTGTAAAAGTGCTTTCGATATAGCCCTTTACGATATCGCTGCAAAGAATAAAAAAGTACCGCTTTATCAGTTCTTGGGCGGAGAAAACCGAAAAGTGATTACCGATATAACGGTAGGAATTGATGAACCTGAAATAATGGCAACTAAAGCTAAAGATTTCGTAAAAAACGGGGCAACTATCATCAAAATAAAATTGGGAAAAAGTATAGCTAAGGATTTAGAACGTGTTAAAAAGATTAGAAAGGCTGTGGGTGATAAGGTGAGAATTCGCTTAGATGCAAACCAAGGTTGGACATTTGAAGAAGCTATTTTATCGCTAATTGAACTTGAAAAATATGATATAGAGTTTTGTGAACAACCGATGCGCACCTGGTTTGATGATGATTTAGCAGAGCTGGTTAAACGTTCGCCAATTAAGATTATGGCAGACGAAAGCTGTTTTAATCATCACGATGCTCGGCGTTTGATTAAAAACACTGCTTGTGATGCTATCAATATTAAATTGGCTAAATCTGGAGGAATCAACGAAGCTCTAAAAATTTACCAAACTGCCACCATGAACAACATCCCATGTATGATTGGTGGAATGTTAGAAAGTCGGCTGGCCGCAACAGCAAGCTTGCATTTTGCGCTGGCCTGCAAAAAAATCAATTACTTTGATCTCGACACTAGCTTGTTAGGGCATTTAATTGACCCAGTAATTGGCGGTTTAAGTTATGATCATTACGAAATAACTTTACCCAACGGTATCGGGATTGGCGCAGATATAGCTGAGGAATATTTAAAGGACTGCGAAAATTTCATTGTATAAATTAAACTATTGTAGCAACCACAAAGCCTTCAGCAAGTTTTTTGAGTTCTTTAATCACAGCCTCTGTATCATTATTGGTCGATGGTTGCAACAATTGCTCATCGATTTTTAAAATACCATTGGTTAATTTTACCATAATCGTTTTTTCATCACTGTAAAAGTGCTCAATATAGCCGCCCATCTCTTTTCTCTGTTTTTTAAGTTCTGCTAACAAGTTTAATAGCTGAACTTTCTCGGAATCGTTATGGTAATTTTGGATTAGCATTGGGAATCATTTTTTTAAAACTGTTGTAATATAAGGAAAACATTTTCTTGAAGAGTAATCTCGATTACACATCGCAAAGTAACAATTTTATTGTTTTACGATTTTATCAAAAATTGTTTTAATTTTGAGGAAATGAAAAAAATCAGATCAGGTATGGTTTTGTTGCTTTCACTGATGGTATTTATTACCTCATCGGGGATGGCTGTAAACTTACATTACTGTGCTGGCGATCTACAAAATGTTTCATTAAACCAAAATAACCACGATTGTGGCATGCAACCTAAAGTTGTAAAAGAATCTTGCCATAAAGATTCTACTTCAAAATCCTTAAAAAAAGTGGATACTTGTTGCCAAGACAAGCATATTGTTGCAAAAACAGACACTAAAGTTTCTGCCACCAAAGAAAAAGATCAATCCGTATTTGCTAAAACCTTTATTTTCATCAATCATTATTTCACCAGCTTATTCAACTATAGCGGTGAAGATGAGGAACAAGAAAAAGAAAAAGAATCGGAAATATCCTTATTTCCATTATTAAAGCAAGGTTTATACATCTTGCTACAGCAATTCCGTAATTAGAATTTACTTTTTTCCCATCAAATTCTAAAGCTTGTTTTTACAGGCTAATTCCATTTTACTTTATTTTTTATTGATGATTGAGAAACTGATTTCATTATCACTTCGCAATAGATTTCTGGTGCTTTTGGTAGCTATAATTGTTTTTGGCTTTGGCATTTTTGCGGTACAAACCAATAAAATTGACGCCATTCCTGATTTATCAGAAAACCAGGTAATCGTATTTACCGAATGGCAAGGCAGAAGTCCGCAAATTATTGAGGATCAAATTACTTATCCGCTTGTTACTGGTTTACAGGGCATTCCGCAAGTGAAATACGTAAGGGCAAACTCCATGTTTGGGATGAGCTTTATCTACGTAATTTTTAAAGATGATGTTGACACCTATTGGGCTCGTTCTCGTGTGCTGGAGAAATTGAGTACGGTTAACAACACTTTACCCACAGGCGTTGCTCCTACGCTCGGGCCTGATGGCACCGGTGTTGGTCATGTTTTGTGGTATACTTTAGAAACGCAAGAAATGGATCTTGGCGAACAGCGGGCATTACAGGATTGGTACATAAAGTTTGCTTTGCAGAATGTTGAGGGTGTAAGTGAAATTGCTTCATTCGGTGGTTTCCAAAAGCAATATCAAATCAGTATTGATCCAAATAAGCTCAGCTACTTTAAAGTGGGGATTAACCAAGTAATGGACGCCATAAACAATAATAACAATGAAGCTGGCGGAAGAAAATTTGAGCTCAGCGATATGGGCTACATCATTAAAACATCCGGCTACCTCAAATCAATTGAAGAAATTGAAAATCTGGCTATTAAAACCAATCAATCTATTCCGATAAGGATAAAAGATATTGCCAATGTGCAAATGGTGGGCGATAGCCGGTTAGGAATTTTCGATTTAAATGGCGAAGGAGAAGCAGTTGGCGGTATTGTGGTAATGCGAACTGGCGAAAATGCCGACGAAGTGATTACAAAGGTTAAAGCCAAAATGACGGAAGTAGCCAAAGGTTTGCCTGAAGGCGTAAAGTTTAATATTGTTTACGATAGAAGCGGATTGATCAAAGAAGCGGTCAGCAGTATCAGAAATACCTTAATCGAAGAAATGATTGTGGTTTCTATCATTGTTTTTCTGTTTTTATTGCATTGGCGAAGTGCCATTAGTATCATTATCCAAATCCCAATTACCATTGCGGCCAGT
>DASSWV010000507.1:0-6198 GCA_035704545.1 Pelobium sp. | reverse complement strand
GGTTGTGTTTGGATGCTCATCATCGGTAACTGAATTTTAAATAGCTAATTATTAGTTGACAACAATAAAGCAGACTGCTTAATTCTGTTTAAAACTTCGGTTTAGGGTTGTTTTTTAGGATTTTCTCCATCGCATCAGCATCCAAAAACTGGAAATATCGTGCTGTGGCACTAAAATTTTTATCAAACAAAACAATCGCTGGTAAAGAAAAAGGACGGTTTTTTCTGCTGGCCATTAACAGCGCTATTTGGTGGACGGGGTTTATTTTTTTTATGCGTTTGTTTACAAAAACTTGGTTTCCAAAAAAGATGGTATCCTTGGTTTCCACGTTCATTTTTACGGCATAATAGTTTTTGTTTAGGGCTTCAATCACACGGATGTTTTTATAGGTTGTATGCTCCATTTCTTTGCAAACTACACACCAATCGGCATAAAAATTAATCAATACAGGTTTTGGATTTGCTTTTAAAGAATCGTTCAAAGCGGAAAAAGTAATCCAATTGATTTGATTGCTCAAATTTTGTGCAAAAGAACGATGACCGGAAAGAAAACTTCCCAGCCATAAAACCATTATCATAACCTGTGTAAGCTTCATAGTTGAATTTTTTATAGCGATTTTAAACGCAGGCCAAAAATCACACTCCGTGGTAAAGACGGGCCGTAAACATAATTGCTGTCTCTGTTTTTTCCGGTATCAAAATCATTCTGGAACGAATCGAAAAGATTCTTCATCCCGGTAAATAGCTCTAAGCCTGATTTTACTTTGTTCAATTCAAAAGTGTGGCCTATCCTAAAACCAACATCTGTGAATGGTTTTGTTCTGTAGTATTCATCAACCGTTTGTCCCGTTCCCTCGCCGGCGAAATGGGTTAACAACATGCTTCCGGTAAAAACCGCATTTGCACTGATGTTCCAATTTTTAGTTGGCGTGTAGGTTAAAGTGGCGTAACCGTAATTATTTGGGGTACGCAAAAATTCTCTTTTTTGGGGTAAGCCTTCAATGTTTTCTACCGGTTTGTTAAACTCACTCAATTGTGAGGTAAAACCTGCCTCAAGTTGTACTACGTAATCAAAATTTGCTCGTCCTTCTAAAGTGATGCCTTTCACGTTTGCACTTGGGCCGTTCCTTTTTTCGAAGCGCTCTCCAAAGGCATCCTCTCCCAAGGGATATTGAAAAAACGCATCTTTTAAGGTGGTATAAAAGCCTTCTAAAGTAAAACCGGCAATAAAATGTTCTGTTGCTCTATCATAATTTACAGAAGCTGTGAAACTGTTTGACCGTTCTTCCTTTAAATTATCTGCCAAAGAAATACGCGAGATTCCGCCACCGGCAAAAGCAATATGCAGATCTGCATCAAAAGCTTGGGGTGCTCTAAACCCGGTTCCCCAGCCTAACCTAAACTGTGTTTCATTTTTTATTTTATACATTAAAGAAAGTCTCGGACTAAAAATCACTTGGTCTACAAAGTTGTGTTTATCTAACCTAAAGCCCGTTAAAAAGTTTAAGTTTTTGGTTACATCCCAGTCGTTTTGTACAAAGGCACCTACGTTTTTGGTGGTTTGGTCAATCAGGTAATTGTACGATTCAATTTCGTCAAAAACAGTATCATAAACATATTCTGCACCAGTAGTCAACACGGCTTTGCCTCCTAAAAATTGATCAAACGCATTGTTGAACTGGAAACCGCCTTGATGCGTAGTTACGTTTGAAACGCCATAAGGCGGATTTGCAAAAAAAGCAGCCAGTTCATCTGCGTCATCTGGGTTGATCCCTGTATAGTGGTCTCGTTTGGTGTTTTGCCCGCCATAGTAAAAGCTAAGGGAGTTTTTGTTTTCGTTAAAACTGATGGAGTAGTCGGCACTTCCCATCAATACATGATGAGTTCTTTCTTCGGATTGTTTAGCCAAATAAGCAGGTTTTTTCACAATCTCGCCCCCAAAACGGTATTCGTAAATGCTACTCAAACTCACTTCCAACTTTTGGTTCTCGGTGGGTATAAAAAAGAAGTTGGTGCCAAACGAGTTTCCTTTAAGTTTTGGAAGTTCCGAGAAGTTATCGCCATTAGCATCGTAATGGTTTCTTGCTCTGTTGTTTACAAATAGATTAAGTCCCGCATTGCGTTCATCGTTTACAATTGACGCATTTCCGGTAAGTACATTGTCTGTGGTTTGCCCTTTAATGCTTTGGAACGTATTGGTTAGGTCATAGCCATTCCCCACCGGAATTTTGGTGATCACGTTTACCGTTCCACCAATGGCACTTGAACCGTACAGCGCAGAAATGCCACCTCGCACAACCTCTATACGGTCAATCATATTTGTTGGAATTTGCTCTAAGCCATAAAGGCCAGTTAGCGGGCTAAAAATAGGGCGACTATTCACCAAAATTTGTGAATAACCACCTTGTAAGCCGTTCATACGAAGTTGTGTGTAATTGCAAGTTTGGCAATCTGTTTCTACCCGCAAGCCTGGTTGGTATTTTAAACCTTCAGAAAGTGTAGTAGCTATCACTTGGTCTAAAGTTTTGCTGTTGATAAGGTTAACTATTACGGGGGAGTTGGTTCTGCGTTTTGAAGTTCTTGTGCCGGTAACCACTACTTGATCTAAAGAAGAGATGTTAGCGGCTAGCTCGAAATTTAACACTAGGTTTTGTCCTGATGTGATTACTGCAGTTTTTTCGGTTGTATTGAAACCAATTGCTGAAGCTGATACTCTGTAAACCCCGCTTGGAACGTTTTGGATATTGTATTTACCGCTAACATCTGTAACGTTTCCAAATGATGATTTTTGAATGATAACCGCAACCGCTGAGATTGGGACACCATCTGATTTTACCGTTCCGGATATTGAACCGTTTTGGGCATTTCCTGTCTTGGAAAAAAATAGTAAAATAAATAAAAGACAAATTGAGCTAAGTCTAATTTTTTTTATTTGCATATTCTTTTTGTATTATTTTATGATGCAAATATAAATAGTTAGATTAATCTAACAAATATATTTTGTTAGTATTTTTATGAATTAAGTAATTGTGTCTTTTCAAAATCATGAATCGAAAGAAAATGCCGACTTAATATATTATTGTGTAATATCGGTTACATTAAAAATTGCGAGATATGAAAAATAGACTTTTTGAAGAGCACCAGCTAGGAGAAATGAAATTGAAGAATAAAGCGGTTATGGCACCTATGACTCGGTCTAGGGCTATTGAAAATAATGTGCCCAATGAGTTGATGGCCGAATATTATGGACAAAGGGCAGGAGCAGGGTTAATTATAACCGAAGGAACTTCGCCTTCGCCAAACGGAATAGGCTATCCACGGATTCCAGGAATGTTTAATAAAGACCACGTTAAAGGTTGGAAGCTAACTACTGATGAAGTGCATAAAAAAGGCGGAAAGATTTTTTTACAGTTGATGCACTGTGGCAGAGTTGCAAATCATTTGAATCTTCCGGAAGGTGCTAAGGTATTGGCTCCGTCTGCAGTGAAGGCAGAAGGGCAAATGTTTACGGATGCAGAAGGCCTGAAAGAACATGATTTGCCTAAAGAAATGACCACAGCTCAAGTTTTTGAAGCCATTGCAGAATATGTTGATGCAGCCAAACTGGCTGTTGAAGCAGGTTTTGATGGTGTGGAGATTCATGGAGCGAATGGTTATTTGGTAGAGCAGTTTTTAAACCCAAATACAAATCATCGCCAAGACGAGTTTGGTGGAAGTTTAGAAAACCGCTCGAAGTTTCTTTTGTGTATAGTTAAAAAAACAATTGAAGCCATCGGTGCAGCAAAAGTGGGAATACGTTTATCGCCAAATGGTGCTTTTAACGATATGAAAGCTTATGATGAAATGGAAGAAACCTACCATTATTTAACGGTAGAATTAAATAAATTAAAGCCAGTTTACGTCCATCTTTTAGACCACTCGGCAATGGGCTCAACGCCACTTCCAAAAAACGTGAGAGAAGATATCCGTAAAAACTTTGAAGGAACTTTAATACTTTGTGGCAATTTTGATGATAAAAAAGCCAACGAAGTTTTGGAAAGAAATGAAGCAGATTTGATTGCTTTCGGTAAGCCTTATTTGGCGAACCCAGATTTGCTGGAAAGATATAAAGCTGGGACATCACTCAACCAGCCGGATATGGATACTTTTTATACTCCTGGTGAAAAAGGGTATACGGATTATCCGTTTATGAAATAATTGAAGTTTACTGAAGCCTTCCAAAAGTTAATCATTTGGAAGGCTTTTTTTATGATTTATTGCAGGTATTAATTTTTTTTAACCAACATACAGCGACTTTTATCGTGTTTTTTAGCAGTTTCATAAAGTTTAACAAAAGCTTCGTAACGTTCTGCCGGATAAACTCCTTCTTTGATAATCATTTTCCTCACGGTAACTAATTCTCCATTTTTAAAAACGCTCTTAAATTCATAAGAACCAAAGTCAAAGTTTGTTGTTACGCCAGCGGGAAGGGTTTCAATTTTGTAATTATCAGGAATTTTAACGCTAATGGTGTCAATATCGGTATAGCCTATATTAATGTATAGCTGATTTTTCCGGTTCATCACTTCCTTTAAATTTAGTTTTGACACATTTACCGGGTTAACATCAAAAATGAGGTAATTGCCATTTTGAGTACCAAAATGCGTAGTGTTTAGTTCTAGCTTTTCTATCCATTTTGGGGAATTTTTTTCTTGATCGAGATGGTAAGATACCGTTTCAAAATCGGGAATATCGCTATAAACCGATTTTATTTGCTCTTCCTTTTTTGTTGGACTAAGTTCTGTAAAGCCCGATCTGTTCTCATACTGTATCCCCGAAAATGAGGTTGTAATTTTACCGTCGAGGTTTCCAGAAGCCTTTAGGTTAAAAGTAGCCTTTCTTTCTTGCAGATTTTTGCGCCAGGTATAAGTAGGTGTTTTAACCAATTCTCCGCCATCTTTTTTAATCATCAAAGCTCGACGCCCTTGTGTAAACGAGCCTAAAAAGCCAAAGGGAGCATCTTTGCTGGTACATTCTAACCAGATGCTGTCTTTAGGAAAAGGCAAACATAAAATGATATGATTGCCTTGGCTTATGCTCGCAAAATCTTTTAGGTAATCTATTTTTTCGCTTCCGGCCTTAATTTCTGTGTAAAAAGATTCAATACCTACGGCATTTAAAAGTGCTGCAGTGTAATTTACCAAAGCTTTGCAATCGCCATATGATAATTCGTCAACTTCTGAAGCTTTCATGGGCTGAAAACCACCAATACCTACTTGTACGCTAACATACCGGTTTTTTTTTTGAGCGTATTCGTAAATCAGTTGTGCGGCCTCTTTTTGGTTCTTGCAGTCTTTTACCAAGTCTTTGATTGTTGCAATGGTGGATGGCGACAAATCATTTCGGCCAGATAAAAGCTTGTCATAAACCCATTTGCCATATCCTTTCCAATCGGTATATTCTCCATCAATACCATCGTATGAAAACTTAACCGGACTAATTTTCAAGTTCGGCAATCTTTTATCTTCGTTAACGCTGTAAGGTTCGTACCTATTGGCTTGGATGTTTTCCAAAGTCCATTTCATGCTTTCGGTTTTTCCTTGAGTGGTTATCGCTGGATCGGCCATCCCAAAAGATTTAAACCTGATCTCATAATCTGGGTTTTTTAAAATTTCGAAAGAAGCTTTTTCTAGGCTTACATTATCATCGCCTTGTGGAAACCATTCTGGAATGGCTAAGGTTTGGTTGCACCTGATTTCAATAATTTCTTCTATCGTAAGCGGGTAACTGCGGATAACAGGGCGGTAAGTTTTTAACCGATCGTCCTGAAAAAGTGAAAAATTATCAATGTAACTTCGGTCCTGAAAATCAGACTCCTTTACTTTACTAATTAAATTGCCGTTGGCATCATAAATATTCAGACTTAAACTTTTGATTTTTCTTGTTTTATTGTATAAAATCACTGTTTGTGCCAAATCCTCGCTGGTGTGGTTAAGCAAAGTAGTGGCTCTCCTTATCTGATAAATCATGTTTGAAGGAGAATTGATGATAATTGTTCTTTCATCTTTACGCACCACAGCTTTTGCATAGCTCCTTAACGCTTTCGGAATTAATTCAACATCGTAAGATTGTGCTTTTAGAAGCAAGGTGAATCCAAAAAAAGCAACAAAAAAGAGCGTAGATTTTTTCATTATTTTTTGCTGATGATAATATGTGATTT
>DASSWV010000506.1:0-8961 GCA_035704545.1 Pelobium sp. | reverse complement strand
GGCTTTGTTATATTCAGTTTCTGTTATAAAACCATATTTCTGCATCTGCGAAAGCACCACATTTCTTCGTTTTTTTGAGTTTTCGGGATTTTTTATTGGATTGTAAGTGGAAGTAGCTTTTAACATCCCGACCAAAGTGGCCGCTTCTTGTAGGTTAATTGCGCTGACGGATTTATTGAAATAATGCTTTGAAGCGGTATTTATGCCGTAAGAATTATTTCCAAACGGAACCGTATTAAGATACATGGTTATTATATCTTGTTTGGTGTAATTAGACTCTAATTTATAGGCCGTAATCCATTCTTTTATTTTTGATATTAAAGTACGGACTAAAGGGATTTTGCTTGTTAAACCCTGAGATTTATTTAGTCTTGTGCGATATAAATTTTTAGCTAATTGCTGTGTTATGGTGCTTCCGCCTCTTTTATCACCAGTTGCAGTTGATACCACACCGGAAAACACTGATAAAAAATCCACACCGTTATGCTTAAAAAACCTAATGTCTTCTGTTGCTACCAGCGCATCAATTAAATCTTTGTTGATTTCATCATAATTTACCGGAGTTCTGTTTTCGGTGTAGTACTTTCCTATTAAAACACTGTCCGCAGTGTAAACTTCTGACGAAATATTTAAAGAGGGAAACTTAATGTCTTTTTTAGCAGGAGAGTAGCCAAACAGGCCTAAGAAGTTTAGCTCTAAAGCACATAAAAATAAAATTATAAAATAAATTACAATAAGGGGATACCTAATTGCTTTACTACGGACTTCTTTAAACATATAAAATCATTAGTATCCGTATACGCTTAAATTGCGATAAAAACGGATTTAAAAGGTTATAGCAAATATAAATTTTGTTTTCTAGATTTTACATAAAACAGGTGGCTATCGCCGATTTAACACAATTTAACAGTTTAAATTTCCTGTTTAGTTGGGTTAAAAACCAATCTTTTAAACGGGTTAATTCAGCGTAAAACTATCTGCATCTTTTAAAAAGGGCATCAGCTGCCTTGTTTTTTCAACTTCATTTTTATAGATGGTGAAAGTGTATAAATCTTCTTCGTCGCGTTTATAATAAACCACATTACCGTTAGGATCTAAACAGGTAGTGTCACCGCAATAGTAAATTTCGTTACCATCATGCCCAACTCGGTTTAACGCAATTATATAGCTTTGGTTTTCTATTGCTCTGGCAGGGATGAATGTGTTCCAATGTTTGGCTCGTTTTTCGGGCCAATTAGCTACAATTAGCAATAAATCATAAATTTCGCCATGGTTTCGTAACCATACGGGGAATCTTAAATCGTAGCAGATGGCGGGCATTATTTTCCAGCCGTTAAAATCAATAATCAACTTTTTATCTCCAGCAGTAAAAACTTCATCCTCCTTTGCCATACCAAAGAGATGTTTTTTATCATAAAACTGATAGCTGCCATCTGGGTTCATCCAAATTAGCCTGTTGTAAAAATTGCCATTTTCTTTAATAATAATTGATCCGGTAACTACAGCATCGTAGCGGTTTGCTTTTTCATGCATCCACTTCATGCTTTTACCGTCCATTTCCTCGGCTAAAGTTGCTGCGTTCATTGTAAAGCTTGTGGTAAACATTTCTGGCAAAACAATTATATCTGTTTTTTCTCTAATGGCCGAAAGTTTAAGACTTAGGTTCTGTAGGTTTTTATCGATGTTTTCCCAAAACAAGTAAGCTTGTAGAATTGTTATTTTTAATGCATTCATAGATAAGTACTGTTTTTATGGTTAGCAATATTTTTTTAGACCAAGTCTATATTTTGTTTAGTAATTCTGCGGCTTGTTTTAAGGTCTCATCTTTTTTAGCGAAGCAAAACCTTAAAGTTTTAAAGTCTGTGTTTTTTGCATAGAAGCTAGAGTTTGGAATACTAGCAACTTTATAATCTTTTGTTATTCGTTTAGCTATATCAACGTCTTTTTCATCAGATATATTTTCGTAGCTCACATTTTGAAAATAGGAGCCTTCGCATCTTAACAACGTAAATTTTGAAGGTTTTAAAAGCGATCTAAATAAATCACGTTTTTTTTGAAAAAAATCTGCCAATTGTAAATAGGGCTCACCATTGCTTAAATAAGAATTAAACGCATGTTGTATCGGCGTATTTACGCTAAAAACTAAAAACTGATGGATTTTTCTGAACTCTTTCATCAGCATTTCTGGCGCCATACAATAACCCACTTTCCAACCGGTGCAGTGGAATAATTTGCCAAAACTTGCGGCAATAAATGTGCGCTCTTTAAGCTCTGGAAATCTGCATAGGCTTAAATGATCTTGTTTATCAAAAATGATATGCTCATAAACTTCATCACTAATAATGATGATGTCCGTGTTTTCGGTAATAATTTTTAGTTGCTTGATATCTTCTTCTTTTAAAATACGTCCGCAAGGATTTTGTGGCGAATTGATAATGATGAGTTTGGTGTTAGCGGTTACCAAACGTTTAACCATACTCCAATCAATATCGTAAAACGGAGGAGCCATTTCGTAAGATTTTACTAGACCTCCAAATGTTTTAACAATTGGCGCATAACAATCATAAGCTGGCTCAAAAATAATAGCTTCATCATTAGGTTTAATTACTGCTGCAATTGCTGTGTAAATTGCTTGCGTTCCACCGGCAGTAATGGTTATTTCGGTTTCGGGCGAGTAATATGAACGATGTAAGGCTTCTGTTTTTTCGGATACTCTTTCTCTTAAACTCAATACTCCTGGCATTGGTGCATATTGGTTACTTCCATTCTGCATTTCCTGATGAACCAATTTAATCAATGCGGGGTCTAAATCGTAATCAGGGAAACCCTGTGATAAGTTTACCGCTTGATGCTTATTTGCTAAAGCGGTCATTGTTGAAAAAATTGATGTTTGTGTTTGAGGTAACTTAGATGAAAAATGGATCACGATATAATTTAGAATTAAATATAAATGTACAGGCTTAAAAATTGAACTGTTAAAATTGTTAAATAAATATTATTTTGATAGTCTGGAAAACTACAGATTATCATCCTAAAGAAAGTAAAATTTTATTGATTTAGCTTAATTTTAATTGGAAAAATCAGTTTACAAATTTACAATTAAGATGTTTTTTCTGTGAACGAATCTTTTTAGATCTATTTGAGTTATAAAACAATACCCTTACTGGAAGCTTGAACCATAAAAAAACCGGAAACGCTTTCAACATTTCCGGTTTAAATTTTTTAGATACTTGATAAATTATTTGCTTACTTTAAGCAGTTCGATATCAAATATTAAACTGCTAAAAGGTGGAATATCTTGTCCGGCTCCTCTTTCTCCGTAAGCTAACTGGTAGGGGATATAAAAACGGTATTTAGAACCAACCGGCATTAATTGCACACCTTCTGTCCAACCGGGGATCACGCCGTCTAAGGGTAAAGATATAGGTTCGCCTCTATCATAAGAACTATCAAACTGCTTTCCGTCTGTTAAAGTTCCTTTGTAATGTACCGTTACCGTATCTGTTGCTAATGGTTTGATGCCTGTCCCAAGTGTAATTACTTCATACTGTAAACCGCTTGGCAAAGTGGTTACTTTAGGGTTTTTCTTGTTTTCTTCTAAAAACTTTTTCCCTGCTTCTTCGGCAACTGCGTACTTTGCCTTGCTAATTTTTTGTAAAAACTGACCAATAGTTTTGCCTGCAAGCTCATCATTTACAAGCAATGGTTGGTCAGTAAAAACGTCTTGCATGGCTTGTTTTAACAAATCGTAGTTTAAACTTTTAACGCCATCAGATTTTAAACCTTGGGCAATTTTCATCCCAAAAGAATAACTTGCAGAGTCAAGCTCTGTCAATGGTTTAACTGATTTTGTTACAACAGGAACAGATTTTTTGGTTACTGTTTTTGCGGTTTGTGCACTTGCTGATAAAACAAATGCAGTTATACCGAGTGTTAATAATGCTTTCTGAATCATAATTAAAAAATAAATCCGTTGAAGATAGAAATTACAAACGAAATCCAACATAAAAGATTGCCACAATATTTTTTAACACTACTTACTAATTTTATTAGTAAATATATCTACTTTTGTAATAAATGAACCGTCTTTTTGCAATTGTTGATATTGAAACAACTGGAAGCCATGCGAATGCAAACGGCATTACCGAAATTGCGATTTATATCCATGATGGTGAAAAGATAGTGGACGAGTATCAAACGCTGATCAATCCTAAACAGGAGATTCCTGCTTTTATCGAGAGTCTTACCGGTATTAGTAATGATGACGTAAGAAATGCGCCAACGTTTGAAGAAGTTGCGCCCATTATTTTCTCTTACCTTGATGATAAAATTTTTGTTGCCCACAACGTCAATTTCGATTATTCCTTTGTTAACCATCATCTAAAGCGAGAGGGTTTTACATTAAACGTTAAAAAACTATGCACTGTAAGGCTGGCTCGTAAAATTTTACCCGGCTTGCCATCTTATAGTTTGGGGAAACTTTGCCGAAGCTTGAGCATTCAAATCGAAAACAGGCACAGGGCAGCGGGCGATGCTTTGGCCACCACCACACTTTTTAAAATGATGATTGATGCGGATGAACATCAACATATTGAAGAAGCGCTAAAAGCAAAAGCAAAGGAAGAGTCTTTACCCCCGTATATTTCTAGGTTGACGTTAGAAGGGATTCCTAGACAACCAGGTGTGTATTATTTTAGAGACAAAAAAGATAAAATTATTTACGTAGGTAAGGCAAAAAATCTTTATCAACGTATTTTGAGCCATTTTTCCAATAACGATACTCATAAAAATAAACAGGATTTTTTGCGGGAAATTCGTAAAATATCTCATCAAGTATGTGGTACAGAACTGCAAGCGCTAATTCTAGAGAACATCGAAATAAAACGGCTGTGGCCTGAGAAAAACCGGGCAGCCAAGCATCCTGAAAAACGGTTTGCACTTTATAAATATGAGGATCAAAACGGTTATCTGCGGTTGGCTATCGGAAAAAAGAACAAATTTATAGCCCCAGTTTTGCTTTTTAGTTCCATTGCCGAAGCTCAAAGATTGATGCGTTTATGGTGCGCTAAATACAGTTTATGCAATACTTTTTGCGATTTACAGAAAACAAGTATGGGTTGTTTAGGGTTAGAGAACAATATTTGTAAAGGCGCTTGTATCCAGAAAGAAAGTCCGGAAGATTATAATATCCGTGTTAAACAACTAATAGAAGAGGCTACACAAGAATTACCCACTTATTTAATTGTTGATCAAGGTCGTAACAAGTTAGAGAGGAGCTGTATTTTGGTGAATAAGGGTGTTTTTTGTGGGATGGGTTATGTGATGGAACAAGAAGTCCCCACGGACTTAGAAGCTGCGAAATTAAAGTTGACGGCATATCCATCATATCTGTTTATAGAAAAACTTCTTTCTGACTTTGTAGCCATTCATCCGCACAAGCAAATTATACTGAACTAAGCTGTATTTTATTACATACACTTTTCCATCAATTTATTTATGACTGATAAGGAAAGACATCGTAGGGAAAGGTTTTAGATAGGATTACAGTTTGGCTTAATTTTTAGCTATTATTTATTTTATTCACTAAAATTATTATCACATGAAAAAATTAATGTACATCGCTTTTTCTTTTGTTATGTTATTGTCTACAGCTCATATAGCTTCGGCAACTGAAAAAAATGATAAAACTTTAACTGCATCACAACAGGTTAAATTAGAGCAACTGACTAATAGGGTTGAACAGATTAGAAGCATGGACAAAAGCAACCTGAACAGACAGGAGAAAAGAGCCTTAAGATCTGAGTTGAGAGAAATGAAAAGTGAAGCAAACGCAATTAGTAACGGTGGAATTTATCTTTCTGTAACTGCTTTATTAGTAATTATCGTTTTATTACTTATTCTGTAGTACTTAATCTATCTATAAGAACGGAGCCTTTCGATGTAAATCGGGAGGTTTTTTTTATACGGTTAATAGTTGGTTAGTTAGTTAGTTAGGGTTTGCTGCCTTGTTCAAAATTTCTTTTTTATAAAGTTTTTTGTTGTTAACATAGGAGTGAGCGTGAACTAAAGTGGGGGTATGAAACTTAACATTCTTATTTTGGCATAGTTACTGGTTACACTTAGCATATAAACATATTCTTAAAAAGATGGATAAGCTAAAAAAGTTTGAATTAATGGAGAAAATAAGCAGGGAGCTGGAAGATTTAAAAAATAGCCAAACTGCTGTAATCCAAAAAATAGGAAAAATTGAAGTTGACAACTTTGACCTCAATAACAAAAAGCTGGAAGATAAATTAGGTGTAATGCACCAAAATGCTTCCGAAATATTGGATTCTATTGCTGAGATATTAGAGAACTTTGAAGAAGTGAAAGATAAATTCGAAGGAAAAAATAACATCGAAGGATTAAGAGCTCAAGAAGCTATTGACGCCATTAAATAATAACGTTCTACCTATGAACAACAAAAAACCTCATTGATTGAGGTTTTTTTGTTTTGTGTAATTTAGGTTTTATCTAACCCAGTACCAGATAATGGCTGGAGTACCCATACAGCCATTGGCACCACATTCAGCATTAATCCAAGGAGCAGTACCCCAATTAGATTGAGCAGTAATTAGGGTTCCCCACCAAGCGCCCCCAGTACAATTTGTACTTGTAGTTATTAAACCGCTACAGCTAGAGTACCACGGCATTCTTTTTTCAATACTGCTATCCGTATACTCCCATGTTCCAAATTTATAATCTAATGTAATATTTGTTTGGGTGTTGTTAGGATGGACAAAGCTATAAGCTTGGTTTGCAGTCCAGATACCACCAAACTGTCCTCTAACCTGTGCGTCTATCATGTATTGGAATCCAGAATCTTTACTTTTAATATAATTTGCCCAGCCAATAATTGAGTAATTTGAATTTATACTCGGATTTAAGGTATTCAATGCTATTGCATTCGAATAATTCCATCCATTATAACCTGTATTGCACATTATCAATGTCCAGCCGCCACCATCTGTAGTCATATCCGCATAAATTTGAAAAGGAGTGCCATCATTGATATTCGGATTCGCAATCCAATAGAAACCATCTGTTGAGGCCGGATAATCTTGTTTTATTTGATAAGCACTCGTTGATGGATCGGAGGAAGATAGTCCTGCTGCTGCAGTTTTTACTTTTACTACCTGACCATTTTTACCCATAGAAAAACTTCTAGCGAGCCCACCGTTTTTATTTACATAATTCCTCTCCGTGTTACTCAATTGGCCATTTTTGGTAATTATATCTGGTTGAGTTATTGTCAATGTCATCGCAATGCTTTTGCTTTCGTAAATACCGTCCGAGGCCTGGGTAGCTGTAATAGTGGTAACGCCAGATCCAACAATATTAACCGTTGACTCATTAATTGTAGCAACCGAAGTATTGCTACTGGTATAGCTAAATACTCCTGAACTATTACTTGTTGGGGCGGTTAAAACAAATGATTCATCGAAATAAAATCTGTTTAAGTCAAAGAAGTTAGAGAGGGTAGTGGGTAATAAAGCGCTATTTGTAATTGAGATTAATTTGCTGTTAAAAACACTCTCTGATTTAGATTCGAAAGCAACAGTGAAACTGTTTAGTATAATCATAAACAGCAATCCTAGCAAAAATATTTTTTTCATTTTTTTCGATTAGTAATAATAATCAAATTGAATTCTATCATTTGCAGATAAAGCGTAATTACCGTTATCAGCCGATTTATATGTTAACGTAGTGCCCGTCCATGTGTAAGCAGTATTGCTTATCCTAATCCCATTAATATACATCTTAACTTTGCTATTTGCTGATGGTGTTTGTGATAAAGTAAAACTGGTTTGTGCGGCTGTTGCAGAAAATTCATCGGCAACCTCTCTTATTGCTGTTGGACCAGTTGAAACAGAACCATCTGCCATTAAGTATTGTGATGAAGTACCACCAGATTTGGTGAATGCCGATGCAGTTATTGTTGCAGAGGTGTTTACTGCGGTAACGCTGGTATTACCTAATTGAACTGTGTTGTTGCTAGAAACTATGGCTCCATTTCCAATTGCAGTTGAATTGGTTAAGGTTGCTATGCTTCCGTTTGCGCCTCTTCCCAAAAATGTATTTCCTGTCCCAGTAGTCACAACATTACCAGCAGCATAACCTAAGGCCGTATTATTATTACCAGTAGCGGATATTAATGTTTGTGCACCAATAGCGGTGTTAGCGCTACCACTGGTAACAGACATTAGAGCCTCGGCACCTATTGATGTGTTTTGTTTTCCGGTAGATACACTTACTGAATTATTATACCCCACAGCAGTATTATTGTCCGTTGAAGTTCCTGTATATGATTTTAAAGCAAAAAATCCCACTGCGGTATTTCTACTTCCGGTACCAGTACCCAAAGCATCAACTCCTACTGCTGTATTTGTAGCAGCATTACCTATTCCTCTCCCCATTTTAACGCCATTTGCTTTAATATCTGTAGTAGGAGAAGAAGTAATATAAGTATTGTCATCTATGGTGCCATCTGCTTTTAAAAACTGAGAAGATGTGCCTTCGGCTATAACAATTTTAGCAGCTGTTAATGTCCCGGTAAATGTCGGTGAGGCTAGTGGTGCTTTTAAAGCTAATGCAGATGTGTTGGTTGTGATTGCAGTCGCTTGTTCTGGTGTGATTCCAACTTTTAAGTTATTAGCGGTAATATCATTTGCTTGTTGAGTAGTGATTCCAACTTTTGCAGTATTAGCCACAACGTCAGTATTAGCAGAAACTAGTGCATCCGTGTATCCAACTTTAGCCGTGTTGGTTGTGATTGCAGTCGCTTGCTCTGATGTGATTCCGACTTTTAAGTTATTAGCGGTAATGTCACTGGCTTGTTCTGGTGTAATTCCGACTTTTGCAGTATTAGCCACAACATCAGTATTAGCAGAAACTAGTGCGTCAGTGTATCCGACTTTAGCA
>DASSWV010000403.1:0-5150 GCA_035704545.1 Pelobium sp. | reverse complement strand
TAATCACCTAACAATCTAACCAACTAATAAAACGATGCAAGTAACCAACCAACTGGGCGACCAACATGAAATGCCTACACAAGAAACGGGGAACGGCGATAAATACCTATTGCCATTCATATTAGTCACCTTGCTGTTTTTTCTTTGGGGAATGGCGCACAATTTGGATTCTATCTTGATTCCGCATTTAAAAAAAGCATGTCAGCTCAACAACAGTCAATCCACATTGATAGATACCGCCGTGTTTTTTGCCTATTTTATAATGGCTATCCCTGCCGGGATGATTGTTAAAAAAATGGGTTATAAAAACAGCATTATCATTGGGTTATTGGTATTTGCAGTCGGTGCGTTTTTGTTTGTTCCAGCTGCAAACTCCCGTACCTATGAAATGTTTTTGTTTGCCCTGTTCATCATTGGTTGTGGTTTAACAATTTTAGAAACCAGCGCCAACCCTTATGCGGCAATTTTAGGTCCGCCCGAGTCGGCTTCAAAAAGATTAAACTTGGCGGCTTCATTTAATGGTTTGGCAGCAATGGTAGCGCCAATTGTGGGTTCGCTATTTATATTATCAGGTAAAAGCTTTACGCCAGAACAGATGGAAGCAATGCCAGAAGCAGAAAAATCAGCCTATTTAATGAGTGAAGCGGCATCAGTAAAAATGCCTTACATTATATTGGGTATTGTTCTGCTTTCAGTTGCTGTGATATTTTACTTCATGAAATTGCCTTCTATGAAACCAAAACACACTGAAGTAGAAGTGAAATCGGGGTTCTTTTCGGTGCTAAAACATTCACATTTAAGTTGGGCAGTGGTAGCACAGTTTTTTTATGTGGGCGCTCAGGTTTGTGTCACCAGCTTTTTTATCAGAATGGGAGAACAAGGTGCAAATATGGATGAGAAAACTGCCGCCTACTATTTGGGTGTTTATGGTTTCTTATTTATGGCCGGAAGATTCATTGGCACCTTCTTTTTAAAATACGTAAAAGACTATATCCTACTTTCTATTTACTGTGTGTTATGCGTTATTCTTTGTGCCGTAGCAATTTACGGTAGCGGAATTTACGTAATTTACGCACTAGGCGGAGTAGGCTTCTTTATGTCAATTATGTTCCCTACTATTTTCGCATTAGGCATTGTAGGCTTAAAATCTAACACAGAGGTAGGCTCGTCTTGGTTGGTAATGTCCATTGTAGGTGGTGCAATTTTACCTTACGCAATGGGAACTTTGATTGATATGAAGCAGGATGATATCCAAGCCGGTTATATCATTCCTTTGATCTGTTTTTTAGTGATTTTATACTTTAGCGTTTTTGGATATAAGGTTAAAATAAAAGCAATTGCTTAATGAATTTTTTTAAAAGGTTTTTCTGTTTAATTATTATCATTTGCTCTTTTCAAGGTTGGGCACAGCAGACGGATAGCGCCAAGCCATGGGTAATGTGGTATTGGGTGCAGGCTGGCGTTTCTAAAGCTGGTATTACTGCCGATTTAGAAGCAATGAAAGAAGTAGGGATTGGTGGCGCTTATTTAGCCTGTATCAAAGGCGGAACAGAAAATCCGCCATTTACGCCTATTGCTCAACAGTTAAGTCCGCGATGGTGGGGTATGATCACTTTCGCCCTCGCAGAAGCAAAAAGACTGGACTTGAAAATTACCATGCACATTAGTGATGGTTTTGCATTGGCTGGCGGCCCTTGGATTACTCCAGAACTTTCAATGCAAAAAGTGGTTTTCGATAGGTTGGATGTTAAAGGTGGTAAAACTTTGAAATTAAAATTACCGGTTCCAAGCCATTACAAAGATTATTACAAGGACATCAAAATTGTAGCTTTCCCCTCATTGGCTGGCGCAAATTTAAACAGTGGAACTCTAAATCCTAAAATAACGTCGAGTACTGGCGAAAACGTTGATTTCTTGATCAATCCTGATGGAAAAAAAGCCTTTAAATCTTCTACTAAAGCTCATATTACCTATAGTTTTCAACAGCCCTTTACTTGTAGAACCATCAGAGTAGAAAGCAATGGAAATAATTATCAGGCACAAAAATTATTGGTTCAAATTAGTGATAACGGTATTGATTTTAAAAACCATCAGCAATTAAAAGCACCGAGACATGGTTGGCAAAATACAGATGCCGAACATACTTACAGCATTGAGCCAGTAACAGCAAAATATTTCCGTTTTGTGCATGATAAAGAAACTTCTTTACCAGCAGATGAAAACCTGGATGCCGCTAAATGGAAACCAACCTTAAAACTAACGGGTTTACAGCTTTTTTCTGAACCATCCATCCATCAGTTTGAAGGGAAAAGCGGCGAAGTGTGGCGCATTAGCGAGCGAACCACCAGCCAACAAATCAGTGATGATTTGTGCGTTAAACCGAGTGAAATCATAAATCTTACTGATAAAATTGATGCGAACGGTCAGTTAAACTGGAAAGCGCCTGCCGGCGATTGGACAATTCTTAGAATTGGCCATACATCAACCGGCCATACCAATGCAACCGGTGGCGGAGGAATAGGTTTAGAGCTAGACAAATTTAATCCAGAAGCCGTAAAGCTTCATTTTAAAAGTTGGTACGGCGAAGTGCTGAAGCATGCTGGTGATCAATATCGCGACGTGGTATCTTCATTTTATATCGATAGCTGGGAATGTGGAAGTCAGAATTGGTCGGCTAATTTTGCAAACGAATTTAAACAGCGGAGAGGCTATGATTTAATTCCGTATTTACCTGTAATGGCCGGTATTCCGATAGAGAGTGCACAGAAATCGGAAAAGGTGTTGTATGATGTTCGCCTAACGATTGCAGAATTGGTAAACGACGTTTTTTATAAAACGTTGGCGCAACTGGCAGAAGAAAACAAAGTGAGTTTTGCTGCGGAAAACGTTTCCCCAACCATGGTAAGCGATGGTTTGCTACATTTTAAAACGGTTGATGTGCCTATTGGCGAATTTTGGCTAAACAGCCCTACTCATGATAAACCCAATGATATGTTGGATGCCATTTCTGCTGGACATATTTACGGAAAACCCATTATCCAGTCAGAATCATTTACCACCGTTAGGATGGATTGGAGCGAGCAACCCGGTAATTTGAAAATTGTTCAGGACAGAAATTATGCTTTGGGTGTTAATAAATTGATGTACCATGTTTATACCCTTAATCCTTGGACGGATAGAAAACCGGGGATGACTTTAGATGGAGTAGGTTTATATTTTCAAAGAGACCAAACCTGGTGGAAGCCCGGAAAAGCTTGGGTAGATTATGCTTATAACGTTCAGCATCTTTTGCAACAAGGGAAACCAGTAAGAGATATTGCCGTTTTTATGGGAGATGAAATTCCACGACGTTCTCTTTTACCAGACCGTTTTGTAAGCACCTTGCCGGGGATTTTTGGAACTGAAAGAGTAGAATCAGAAAAGAGAAGATACAAAAATGAGGGCGTTCCTCTGCAACAAATCCCGAAAGGGGTGACCAATACGGCTAATGCTTTTCAGGCAGAGGACTGGGTAAATCCACTGAACGGTTATGCTTATGATTCTTTCAATCCGGATGCGTTGCAAAGTGCTTTTGTAGAGAATGGAAGGGTGAAATTTAGTAAAGACGGCGTGGCTTATAAGATTATCGTTTTGCCTGTCGAAAATCTGATGAACCCAGATCACATCATTAGCGAAGCATCTTTAAGCAAAATAAAAGAGCTGGAAAGCAAAGGAATTATCGTAATAAAAGATCAGCCATATACTAAAAGCGATTTCTCGGAATTTGGGTTGGAGAAAGATTTAATTGTAACTGAACTTGGCAACGCTTACGCCGATGATATTGCTTGGAATCACCGCAGTGCGGATAATCAAGAAATTTATTTCATCGGCAATCAGCAACATCAAGAAAGAATTTTAGATTTCTCTTTCCGCTACAGCGGGATGCAACCTCAACTTTATGATGCGGTAACCGATACGTGGACTGCAGTGAAATCATACCAAACAAAAAACGGTAGAACCCAAATAAAATTGAAATTAGAACCGGCTCAATCTGTTTTCGTTATTTTTAAAGGAAAGGCTGAAACGCTTGCAGAAAGTGGGGAAAACAACTGGTCTTCTTTTGAAAACCTAAAAAACATCAGCGAAGGCTGGACAGTTAAATTTGACGAGAGTTATGGCGGTCCTTCAACATCCATCAGTATGGAGAAATTAACCGACTGGACTTCTTCGGCAGATTCGAGCGTTAAATACTATTCTGGAACGGCGGTTTATGTTAAATCCGTCAAACTAAAAAGGAAAGATCTAAAACAAACGTTATATCTAAACCTTGGAGAAATTCATGATTTGGCATCAGTAAAAGTAAACGGAAAAAAATTGGGTGTGATCTGGACGGACCCACATCGTATCAATATATCATCCGCTGTTAAAAAAGGTAATAATCAGATAGAAATCGGTTTAACTAACACTTGGCACAACCGTTTAATTGGCGACCATAATTTGCCCCAAAATAAGCGAGTTACGCAAACTACAGCCCCTTACCGTTTAGAAGGAGACCCACTTTTGCCAGCCGGATTATTAGGGCCAATTGTAATTGAAAAAGAAATAAAATAAGAAGATTATGGGAAAGAAATTATTTGCAACAGTGATCTTGTTCTGTTTAACGGGATACTTTGCTTCTGCTCAACAAAAAGGATTAACAAACACTTCCAACAGTAAGTATGCGGTTTTTCACAGTCCAAACATGGAAGATGTGCGTTGGACAGGCGGTTTTTGGGGCGATAGATTTGAGGTTTGCAGAACGGCTATGATTCCGGGGATTTGGGATACTTATATGGATGCCGATGTAAGCCATGCGTTCAGAAACTTTGAAATTGCGGCCGGTTTAGATACTGGGCAACATAAAGGACCATCTTTCCATGATGGCGATTTCTATAAAGTTTTAGAAGGAGTTGCCAATATGTACGCCATCACTAAAGATAAAAAGTTGGACCAAATGATGGATAAAGCCATTGCGGTAATTGCAAAATCGCAAAGAGCAGATGGTTATATCTATACCAAAGCCATGATTGAGCAACGCAATACAGGCGAAAAAAATCAGTTTCAGGACAGGTTGAGTTTTGAAGCGTATAACATCGGGCATTTAATGACCGACGGCTGTGTGCACTATCGGG
>DASSWV010000380.1:0-8985 GCA_035704545.1 Pelobium sp. | reverse complement strand
CTTTACTGTCTTCTCCGTTTGCCTGAGATATTGGCACCGCTCTTTGTAAGTTAACTTGTCCGTGGTTGTAAACAAACCCGGCACCAATGCCAATATTGTCGGTTATTTTAACACTAATTGTTGGTTGGATGTATATTGCTTTTAAATCAAGTGAGATTAATGCGTATTTGCCCGACCAGTCATCTCCCCAGTTAACCAATCCGCCAAATGGAGTGTAAGCCCCAAGTGCTAATTTGTATTTGCCAGATTTTGGTCCCCATACTGCATAAGCTTCAAAAGGTGGCGCAATCTCATCCTTATTGTTTTCAACCACAGAGGAACCCGATTTTAAAAACGCAGATTTAAAAAACAACGGACTAACCCCAATATTAGCCTGGTTGTCTTTTAGCATACTTACCGCTCCAGGATTAAAAAATACCGCTGCGCCATCCATTGCTGTACCAACCCCCGCACCAGCCATGCCAATCTGTTTTTGTCCTTGTAAATTTACCTGAAAACCCTGCGCCATAATGGTAGTAGGCAGAGCAAGGCAGGCGCCTAGTAGTAATTTCTTTATCATAAATATAATCCTTAATTGGTTAGTATTTGTTTTTTTGCGATTAACTAATAGCAAATTTATTATGCTAACATAGTAAATTTAAATATCAAATAAAAGAATATAAAAGAATTTAGTTTGCTTGTGATGGTTTGTACTGACATAAAAGTCATTGTTGAAAACGCTGTCGAGTTAAATATCAGGCTTTTCTTAAAACATTAAAAACATTTTGAAAATTCATGTTTGTTTTTAACTAATAAAACGTAATTTTGCAAACTCAAACAGAAAAGCCCTAATAGGCTAGAAAACAAGGGATTTTAAAAAAAATACCATATAATATGCCAAATATTGGAAAAATAGCGCAAATCATCGGTCCAGTTATCGACGTTAGTTTCTCTGCAGAAGATGCAAAACTTCCTAAAATTTTTGATGCATTAGTCATCACAAAAGAAAGCGGACAAAGAATTGTTTTAGAAGTTCAACAACATTTAGGTGAAGACAGGGTAAGAGCTGTTGCGATGGACTCTACAGACGGTTTAGTTAGAGGAATGGATGTAGTGGATAGCGGTGCACCTATTAAAATGCCAGTTGGTGATGCGATCAAAGGTCGTGTTTTTAACGTTGTTGGTGAGGCGATTGATGGTATCGAGGATATTGACAACACTAACGGTAAATCTATCCACAACTTACCTCCAAGATTCGAAGATCTTTCAACCGAGAACGAAATTCTTTTTACAGGAATTAAAGTGATCGATTTGTTAGAGCCTTATGCAAAAGGTGGTAAAATCGGGTTGTTTGGTGGAGCCGGTGTTGGTAAAACTGTATTAATTCAAGAATTAATCAATAATATCGCGAAAGCTTATGACGGTTTATCTGTGTTTGCAGGTGTTGGCGAGCGTACTCGTGAAGGTAATGACCTTTTACGTGAGATGATTGAAGCAGGAATCATCAAATACGGCGAAAAATTTAAGCACTCAATGGAAGAAGGCGGTTGGGATCTGTCTGTAATTGATAGAGAGGAGTTGAAAGACTCTAAAGCAACTTTCGTATTCGGACAAATGAATGAGCCTCCAGGCGCAAGAGCCCGTGTTGCTTTATCTGGATTAACCATTGCAGAATATTCTAGAGATGGAGAAGCAGATGGCCAAGGAAAAGATATTCTTTTCTTTATCGATAACATCTTCCGTTTTACACAAGCAGGTTCTGAGGTTTCGGCTTTATTAGGTCGTATGCCATCAGCGGTAGGTTACCAACCAACTTTGGCAACAGAGATGGGAACGATGCAAGAGCGTATCACATCCACAAAAAGAGGTTCTATTACATCAGTACAGGCGGTTTATGTTCCTGCGGATGATTTAACCGATCCTGCACCGGCAACAACATTTGCCCACTTAGATGCCACAACAGTGCTTTCTCGTAAAATTGCTGAGCTAGGTATTTACCCAGCAGTGGATCCATTGGATTCAACTTCAAGAATTTTGACGGTTGCTGTAGTAGGCGATGAGCATTATACTTGTGCGCAAAACGTGAAAGAAATCTTACAGCGTTACAAAGAACTACAAGATATCATTGCTATTTTAGGTATGGATGAATTATCTGAAGAAGATAAATTAACCGTTTCAAGAGCAAGAAGAGTACAGCGTTTCTTGTCACAGCCTTTCCACGTTGCTGAGCAGTTCACAGGGTTAAAAGGAGTGTTAGTTGACATTAAAGATACCATCAAAGGTTTCAACATGATTTTAGCTGGTGAAGTTGACGAGTACCCAGAAGGTGCTTTCAATTTGGTAGGCAGCATTGAAGAAGCCATTGAAAAAGGTAAAAAATTATTAGCTGAAGCAAACGCTTAGCGAGATGTTAGATATGAGTATTGCGTATTGAGATTACTCACTACTCACTACTCACTACTCACTACAAAAATGAAATTAGAAATATTAACACCAGATAAAAAGATTTTTGAAGGAGACGTAACTTCAGTAACCGTACCTGGTGCACAAGGTTCTTTTGAAATCTTAAACAATCATGCGCCAATCATCTCAACTTTAGATGATGGGAAGGTTGTGGTTAGAGGAAGCGGAAGAGAGCAACACTTTTATACTAAAGGCGGTGTTGTTGAAGTTATCGATAACAAGGTAATTGTTTTAGCGGAGGGTGTTCGTGAGGACTAACTAGCTTAATATTTATTTAAAAAAACCAGTATATTAAATACTGGTTTTTTTATGTCTAAAACTTTCGTTTTTCAGAAAATTTTTGGACAAAAATAGATTTTTAGGCAGAAAATAGGTGCTCGCTACTGAACTAGCTTTGCGTGAACCGAATACCGATTCGTTGTTTGGTATAAAAAAGGAAAAATTATAAGTTACACACTGGTTTTTATGTGAAATTATATTTTGTATAATACATTTTAATAGAATTAAAATTTTTTTTAAAACTATTTTTGTTTTCTATTGATACATAAAATATGTTGCGCTATCTTGTTTTTGTAATTAAGATAGTTTTTAACCTTACATTTAATATGTCATTAATCATAATCGTCATTCTCATAATTATTTTGCTGGTTAACGGCGAAAAACGGAAGGCGTGTATAGATTGATAAACAAAAAATACAAGAAAGCGCCTTCCGTTAAAGAAGGCGTTTTTTTTATGGAAAAATTAGATATGCTATATGAAAAGTTTTAAAGAAGATCAAATCATTTATAAAGACGGAGCCTTTGTTAAGGCGGCGGAGGTGGGGATTGACTTTTTTAGCCAAACTATTCACTACGGTTTTGGCGCTTTTGAAGGCATCAGATCTTATCAAACTTTAAATGGTATAAAGTTGTTTAAAGTGAAAGAGCATTTTGAAAGATTAAAATTTTCTTGCAAGCATATACACCTGCCATTTAATTGGGATATCGATCAGCTGATAAACGATACTTATAAGCTATTGGAACTTAACGGTTTAAAAAATGCATATATCCGTCCGTTAGTTTATGCAGGCACAGACATGTCAATGATTACATCGCAAAAATCACAGTTGATTATTACTGCGTGGCAATGGAATTCATTTTATGGGGATAAGTTGCTGAATACCTGTATTTCGTCTTTCGAAAAACCAACGCCAAGCTCAATACCGGTGCATGCAAAAATTACGGGTAATTACATCAACTCGGTAATGGCAATTTCTGATGCTAAGAGAAAGGGGTTTGATGAGGCAATATTGTTAGACGTGAATGGATTTGTTACCGAAACCACTTCTGCAAATGTGTTTATAGAGAAAAACGGGAAACTTTTTACTTCATTAAAAGATAACGTAATGCCAGGTATAACAAGAGCAACCGTAATTAAGATTGCTGAGCAATTAGATATTGAAGTAGAAGAAAAGAACATTAGCGTAGAAGAGTTTAAGAATGCAGATAGCGCATTTGCTTGCGGTACTGCGGTAGAAATTATCGGGATTAAGGCTATCGATGATCGAGTTTTTCCGCTTGCATTTGATTTAAGTTTAGGTGCAAATATTCAAAGGGTTTATAAAAGCCTTGTTTTAGATAAGTTAAGTTTTGAAGTAATTATATAATGGAATTAAATAAATACAGTAAAGTTTTTACACAGGATAAAACACAGCCTGCTACGCAAGCAATGTTGTACGGTTTGGGCCTAACTACAGAAGATTTAGCTAAAGCTCAAATAGGTATAGCCAGCATGGGTTACGATGGTAATACTTGTAATATGCATCTTAATGATTTGGCTGCAATTGTAAAGCAAGGCGTTTGGAACAATAATTTAGTCGGTTTAACCTTTAATACCATTGGGATTAGTGATGGCTTAACCAACGGTACAGACGGCATGCGTTACTCTTTGGTTTCGCGAGATTTAATTGCAGATTCTATTGAGACGGTTTGCGCCGGTCATTTTTACGATGGCGTAATCACCATCCCAGGTTGCGATAAAAATATGCCAGGTTCAATCATGGCAATGGCCAGGTTAAACCGCCCGTCAATTATGGTTTACGGAGGAACAATCCATGCTGGACATTATAAAGGAGAATCGTTAAATATTGTTTCCGCTTTTGAAGCTTTAGGCAAAAAATTAGCTGGAAATATTTCCGATGAAGATTACCAAGGTGTAATTGAACACGCTTGCCCTGGCGCTGGCGCTTGTGGCGGAATGTACACGGCAAACACGATGTCATCAGCAATAGAAGCTCTAGGCATGAGCTTGCCTTATAGTGCTTCAAATCCGGCGACAAGTCAAGAGAAAAAAGACGAATGTTTAGAAGCAGGAAAGTACATTAAGATTCTTTTAGAAAAAGACCTTAAGCCAAAAGACATCATGACCGAAAAAGCATTTCATAACGCAATGGTGGTAATTATGGTTTTAGGCGGTTCAACAAATGCAGTTTTACACATGATTGCAATGGCAAAATCGGTAGGTGTGGATTTAACGATTAAACATTTTCAGGATATCAGCAATAAAACGCCGGTAATTGCTGATTTAAAGCCAAGCGGTAAATACTTAATGGAAGACGTTCATGACCTGGGCGGGATTCCAGCGGTAATGAAGTACCTTTTGAAGTTAGGTTTAATTCATGGCGATTGTTTAACGGTAACCGGTAAAACAGTTGCAGAAAATGTTTCTGAAGCAGTTGATTTAGATTTTGAGAACCAGGATGTGATCCGTCCTTTAGAAAAACCAATCAAAGAAACAGGTCACTTGCAAATGCTTTACGGAAACATTGCCCAACAAGGTAGTGTCGCAAAAATATCTGGTAAAGAAGGTGAAAAATTTACCGGTCCGGCCAGAGTTTTTAACGGTGAGTTTGAACTGATTGATGGAATTTCATCAGGAAAGGTAAAAGCGGGTGATGTGGTTGTAATTCGATACGCCGGACCAAAAGGTGGCCCAGGGATGCCAGAAATGCTAAAACCAACTTCTGCCATTTATGGCGCAGGTTTAGGTGCATCGGTTGCATTAATTACCGATGGTCGTTTTTCTGGTGGAACTCATGGTTTTGTTGTTGGTCATATTGTGCCAGAAGCCTTTGAAGGTGGAAATATCGCTTTAATCAATGACAATGATTTAATTGAAATTGACGCCACTAAAAACACCATGAATGTTTTGGTATCTGATGAAGAATTGGCAATGCGTAAAAAAGAATGGAAACAACCAGAACCACCCGTCAAAAGCGGAGTTTTATACAAGTATTTTAAATTGGTTAAAAACGCAACAGAAGGTTGTGTTACTGACGAAGATTAAATTTTTGCGTTAACGATAAATAAAAATGCAGATCATTAAAAGCATACAAAGTAGAATATACGAAATCCGTGAAGAACGGGTAATGCTCGATTTTGATTTGGCGTTTTTATATGAAGTTGAAACTAAAGTATTAAATCAGGCTGTTAAAAGAAATATTAAGCGTTTCCCTGATGATTTTATGTTTAGGTTAACGATTAAGGAATGGGAAAGTATGCGGTCACAATTTGTGACCGCATACGATGACGACATTTCATCATCACAATCTGTGGTTGTAAACGATTTAAGTACCAACCGGTCACAATTTGTGACCGGTTCACAAAAACATAGAGGAAACGCACCCTACGCTTTTACAGAGCAAGGTGTTGCCATGTTAAGTGGTGTTTTAAATAGTGATAAAGCTATCAGTATGAATATTGCAATTATGCGAGCGTTTGTGGATGTAAGAAAAATTTTGGTCAAACAAATTGATATCAAAGACAAACTAGATGAAATTGTGGAGCGAGTCGGTGAGCATGATATTCAACTGCACCATTTATATCAGGCAATGGAAAATTTGATTGATGAAAAGGTGGCAAAGAAAAAGTGGGAAGAAAGAGAAAGAATTGGTTTCAAACAAAAAAATAACTGAAGAGATTATGGATACTCTTGAAATGAAACAAAATAAAATTGAAGAGCAAAAGCCAAAAGCGATTGCTACAATCACAGGCTCTCAGATTTTACTTAACGGATTAATTGAAGAAGGCGTTGATACCATATTCGGTTACCCGGGAGGTGCAATTATGCCAATTTATGATGCACTTTATGATTATAAGGATCGATTAAATCATATTTTGGTTCGTCATGAGCAAGGTGCAACTCACGCTGCACAAGGTTATGCTCGTACATCCGGAAAAGTGGGCGTAGTTTTCGCAACAAGTGGTCCTGGGGCAACTAACCTCATTACCGGTTTAGCTGATGCACAAATTGATAGTACGCCAATGGTGTGTATCACAGGTCAGGTTTTTGCACATTTGTTAGGTACGGATGCTTTTCAGGAAACTGACGTAATCAACATTACTACGCCTGTTACTAAATGGAATTATCAGGTAACGGATGCTTCAGAAATTGAAGAAGTTTTAGCTAAAGCTTTTCATATTGCAAAAACAGGCCGGCCGGGCCCCGTTTTGGTAGATATTACTAAAAATGCACAAATTCAACTGACAGAATATTTTGGTTACACAAAATGCGAACATATCCGTAGCTATAAACCAAAACCTATAGTTAGAAAAAATTATGTAAAAGAAGCTGCTGATTTAATCAACTCAGCAAAAAAACCTTTCGTATTATTTGGTCAGGGAATATTATTAGGAAATGCTGAACAAGAGTTTAAAGCTTTTGTTGAAAAATCAGGAATTCCTTCTGCTTGGACTATTTTAGGTGCTGGTGCTATACCTACCGATCACCCTTTAAATGTGGGGATGCTGGGGATGCATGGTAATTACGGTCCAAATGTTTTAACTAACGAGTGCGACGTTTTAATTGCTATCGGGATGCGTTTTGATGATCGTGTTACCGGTCGTTTAGATAAATATGCAAAACAAGCAAAGGTTATACATTTAGATATTGACCCAGCGGAAATCGACAAAAATGTAAAGACAACTGTTCCGGTTTGGGGCGATTGTAAAGAAACTTTACCCATGTTAACCGAGCTGGTAGAGAAAAGATCCCATACAGAATGGTTACAGAAATTCAGGGATTTTGATAATGAAGAGATGAAGCAATGTATTGATGCAGAAATTAACCCGATGGAAGGCGAACTTTCTATGGGAGAAATCATCAATCAACTCAATCAATTGACAAAAGGCGATGCCGTAATTGTAACGGATGTTGGACAGCACCAAATGGTGGCTTGCCGTTATGCGAAATTCAACAATACCAGAAGCAACGTTACCAGTGGCGGTTTAGGCACAATGGGTTTTGCTTTGCCAGCAGCAATTGGAGCAAAGTTTGGCGCACCCGATAAAGATGTAGTTGCCATTATTGGTGATGGTGGTTTCCAAATGACATTGCAGGAATTAGGAACTATTATGCAATCAAAGGTTAATGTGAAAATCATTATCCTAAATAACCAATTTTTAGGAATGGTTCGTCAATGGCAAGAGCTATTTAACGATAAGCGTTACTCTTTTGTGGATATTACCAGTCCTGATTTTGTGGCTTTAGCGAAGAGCTATTACATTGATGGACAGAGAATTTCTGAAAGAACTGAAGTTGTAGATGCGCTATCCACCATGTTGAACCACAATGGCCCATATCTTTTAGAAGTAATGGTGAAAAAGGAAAATAACGTTTTCCCTATGGTACCGCAAGGTTGTAGCGTAAGCGAAATCAGATTAAAATAAAACCCCTGAATCCCCGTCAGCTGGCGGGAACTTACTAATTGAGTTAAAATGGAATCAAATATAGAAAAGCAGGAATATAACATCACTGTTTATACCGAAAACCAAATTGGTTTACTTAACAGAATTGCGATTATCTTTAGCCGCAGGAAGTTAAATATCGAAAGTTTGAATACTTCGCCTTCCGAGGTGGACGGCATACATCGTTTCAATATCGTCATCACAGAAAGTGAAGAAGTGGTAATGAAATTGGCTCGCCAATTAGAGAAGCAAGTAGAGGTGTTGAAAGTTTATTACAACAGTAACGATGATGTAATATGGCAGGAAATGGCCTTATACAAAGTGCCAACTCAGGTAATTGCAGAGCAGGTGAGTGTTGAGCGTTTATTGCGTGAGCATGGCGCAAGAGCAGTTGTAATCCGTAATGACTATACCGTGTTTGAAACTACAGGCCATCGCGAAGAAACCGACAAATTGGTTAATGTACTGCAACAATACGGACTAATTGAATTTGTGAGAAGCGCAAGGGTGGCTATTATTAAAGCAAGCGATGGTTTCCACTCAAAATTAAAGGAGTTTGAAAAACGCGAACCAAGTGAGGAGGTATCAGAAAATCAATACCTGAATAAAGGCGAGAAAATATTTACAATGTAAATGAAGTCGGAAGACAGATGTCGGCAGACCGAAGTCTCTACTGATGACAAAAAAACTGAATATTAAATAGAATATAAAAAGCAGAGTATCTCGCCAAGACAGCCGACAACCGACTGCCGACAGCGGACTTTATAAAAACTAAAAAAAGGAAAAACAAAATGGCAAATTATTTCAACACACTACCTC
>DASSWV010000314.1:0-6464 GCA_035704545.1 Pelobium sp. | reverse complement strand
AATCAGGGTCAACGCATTTAAATTTGATTAAAAATTTTTATTAGATAGTTGTTATCCCATCCTGCCTTAAGTCTTTTAGTGACCAAAGATCCTTTTAATTGGTCTTTTTTAAGAAGGTTTAGCCCAATTTTTCTGATGTATGAAAAATTGTTAGCCGAATTTTTTGTTCTTTTTCTTTGTCTATCTTCGTTGAAAATCATATCCAATGACCAGTGCAACTTGTTTTCTACCCCCCAATGCATTCTGATGTATTGGTTGAAATGAGTGGCATCCTCTATAAAGCTGCTGATGGAATCGCTCTTTAAGCCAGCCACCCATTCCACAAACATTTCTCAAACAGCTGGGGACGAAGACCACTAAAAACACGGTTAATCGTGTCGTGAGAGGGAATCCCATTGGGTAGTTTCAGGAAACTCTTTAAAAAATCAAACTTGGTCTTGCCAAAGGCTTCAATGGAATCCCAAGATTCTGCACCGCATAACACCCCAAGGATGGAAAGTATAATTATATCACTCAAAAGATGTTTCTTATTTCGATTTACTCGATGATCTGGAAAGCGTTCAAAATATTCGTGGAGAGAGGTTTTAGGCTGTTTCATGTAGTTCAAAGCTATATCAAAACACCGCCTAAACAGAAAAAAGTTCTTAAGCAGAAACTAACATTATGTGAATAAACCTACGATTTTTTACTTTTTTCATGCGTTGACCCTGGCATTTGAATTTAAAATGACTATGGGTTATTTTAAATCTTTTAACTTTGAAACGTTATGAATATCCAACTGATTATAGTCATTCTGTTATTTATGGGCGCGGTATTCTACATGGGCAGATTGGTTTACCGTAGCTTAAAATCTAAAAAAGGTTGTGCCAGTGCATGTGGAAAATGTAGCGTTGATTTTTCTAAGGTTGAAACCAAGAAAAACTAGCTTAGTTTCCTAATTCTATAGTCAAAGTGGAACCCAAGGAATATCATCAGCAAACTGGGTATTTTGAAAATGAAATCGCAACTCAAATTCACTTAATTTATCTAATAATCATTATCTTGTTTAATAGGTTGATTGCAAAGATTCAAAACCGGCCATTATTATTCACTTACCATATTATAATTTTATAGATTTGCCCGTCAATATTTGGCGGAGTAATATTATTAATCATGGAGATTATAAGTACTGAAGAATTTGCCAAAGCCACAAAGCTCAATAAGCTAAGGATGCCTGGTTTAGCGTCTTTATTGATGGCTATCATGAAGATCAATAACATCAACGAAACATTTGCTAAAGCAGAAAAGTTTGAAGGTGTTGAATTTGTTGATGAAATATTACGTTTAATAGGCGTTAAGGTTGAAGTAAAAGAGTCTGATTGGAAAAACATTCCTTTGACAGGCGCTTTCACTGCTATTGCTAACCATCCATACGGAGGTATAGAGGGTTTAATTTTAATAAAAGTTTTATGTACGGTTAGGCCTGATGCAAAAGTGATGGCCAACTTTATCTTAAAAAAAATCCCTAACCTGAGTAATTTTTTTGTCGCGGTAAACCCTTTCGAAAATATTGAGCACTCATCAAGCATCAGCGGAATTAAAACCACGCTGTCGTTATTAAATTCGGGTACACCAATTGGCATTTTCCCAGCAGGCGAGGTTTCCACCTATAAAATAAACCAACAACAAATTACCGATAAAATATGGCACCCAGTTGTGGGGAAGCTCATCAGTAAATCAAAAGCCCCAGTGTTACCAATTTATTTCCACGGAAATAACGGTTTACTGTTTAACCTCTTATCGTTAATTCACCCTACTTTAAGAACCGCAAAACTGCCTTCTGAACTGTTCAATAAAAAAGGACATACCATTAAAGTACGAATTGGAAAACCTATCGCATTTAATGACCTCCCGAATAACGGAGACGCCACCAGTATGCTTGCTTTTTTAAGAGCTAAAACTTACGCTTTAGGTGCTGGCTTAGAAAACGAGGGGAAAATTTTTAATCCTACCAATCTTTTTAAGATTAAATCAAAGCCACAAGAAATTGTAGCACCTATCTCCCAAGAATTGATAGAGCAAGAAGTAGAGAGAATTAAAGAATCACATAAAGTTTGGACAGAAAAAAGCTATGAGGTTTATATTACTCCAACGGTACACATTCCAAACATCATTAAAGAAATTGGAAGGTTAAGGGAAATCACTTTTAGAGAAATTGGCGAAGGCTCAAATAAATCCATTGATTTAGACAGTTACGATATTTATTACAACCATCTCTTTATTTGGGATAAGGAAGCCAAACTGATTGTAGGCGCTTACCGAATTGGTAAAGGAGATGAGATTTTTTACAGTTTTGGTAAAAAAGGCTTCTATACTTATGAGCTTTTTAAAATTAAGTCACAGTTTTTTCCGGTTTTAAGGAACAGCTTAGAACTTGGGCGCAGCTGGATTAGAAAAGAATACCAACAAAAACCTTTGCCCCTTTTTCTGTTATGGAAAGGGATTTTAAAATATGTTTTGGATAATCCGCAGTATCGATACTTAATTGGTCCGGTTTCTATCAGCAATGCTTTTAGCAAATTCTCAAAGTCTTTAATTGTAAACTTTATTTACCGCAACCATTTTGATAGCGAAATGGCGCACATGGTAAAACCTCGCAAGCAATTTAAAGTAGATTTTTCTAAAATTGATGCTGATTTACTGACTGCTTCTAGCAATTCATTAAAAAACTTAGATAGCCTAATTGCCGAAATCGAAACTACGCATATTAAAGTGCCAGTTTTATTGCGACAGTACATCGCTTTGAACGCAAAAATAATTTGCTTTAACATTGACCCTAAATTTTCTGATTGTTTAGATGGCTTTTTAGTGCTCGATTTGCAGAATGTACCTGCTGATATGCTGGAAAAATTGGGTAAAAATATTTGATGATGGAAGAAAACAACAAGCCCTCAACTCAACAAAACAATCCTTTACATGGCTTAACCTTAGAAACCATTGTTACTGACTTATCAAAGTATGTAGGTTGGGAGAAAATGGCGGCACAAATCCCCGTGAAGTGTTTTTCTGAGAACCCAAGTGTAAAATCAAGTTTGAAGTTTTTGCGTAAAACTCCTTGGGCGAGACAGAAAGTAGAATATATGTACGTTTACAACATCAAACGTATTGAAAAAGGGAAAGCTGGGTTGTTGTAGGATTTTTAAATAGTTCCAACTCGCCATGCCGACGTAAGGAGACATACCACTAATTTATCTTTGTCCCATTTAAATTGAACTTTTTTAATATCAAAATGGATAAAAGTACTACACTTTTATCTTTCTTCGAATAATCGTTGGTCTCTCACTCCTTTCAACTTTTCTAATCTAATTTTCGCAGGCTGTAAGAGTTTCTGCAAAAAAACCATCTGCCACACTCCAAAAATCACCCTTAACCATAACTTAACAACCACCCAAAAAACAATTGCTATATTTGCTAAATCAACAAAATTACTTACATTAGTGTAGTTTTAACACTAAGTGTAAAATAGACAAAAATAAATTCGAAATAAGATGAGCTTAATTCTTGATGTACACGCAAGACAAATCCTTGATTCTAGAGGAAACCCTACTATTGAAGTAGATGTAATTACTGAAAACGGCATTTTAGGAAGAGCGGCAGTGCCATCTGGTGCTTCAACCGGGCAGTACGAAGCCGTTGAACTACGTGACAATGACAAGTCTGTATATTTAGGTAAAGGTGTTTTAAAAGCCGTTGCCAATGTTAACGAGAAAATTGCTGAAGCCTTGAGAGGTGTTGATGTGTTTGAACAAAATGCGATTGACCAGTTAATGATTGATTTAGACGGAACAGAAAACAAAGGAAATTTAGGTGCAAACGCAATTTTGGGTGTTTCTTTGGCAGTTGCTAAAGCGGCAGCGCAAGAAAGTCGCCAGCCTTTATACCGTTACGTTGGTGGTGTAAATGCAAACACACTTCCAATCCCAATGATGAACATTGTAAACGGTGGTTCTCACTCGGATGCTCCTATTGCTTTCCAAGAGTTTATGATTATGCCAGTTGGCGCATCCTCTTTCTCAGAAGCATTGCGTTGGGGAACAGAAGTTTTCCATAGCTTAAAAGCAATTTTGCATGATAGAGACTTATCAACAGCAGTTGGCGATGAAGGTGGTTTTGCACCAAAATTTGAAGGTACTGAAGATGGCGTTGAAACCATTTTAAAAGCGATTGAAAAAGCAGGTTACAAGCCAGGTGTTGACATCTGTTTAGCTTTTGACTGTGCAGCTTCTGAGTTTTATAAAGACGGAATTTACGATTATTCTAAATTTGAAGGTGCAAATGGCGCAAAACGTACCAGTGCAGAACAAGTTGAATATTTAGCTTCATTAGCGGCAAAATACCCAATCATCTCTATTGAGGATGGTATGGATGAAAACGATTGGGATGGCTGGAAACTGTTGACCGAGAGAATTGGTGATAAAGTACAGTTAGTGGGTGACGATTTATTTGTAACCAACGTTAAAAAACTAAAACAAGGTATTGATAACGATACTGCAAATTCAATTTTGGTAAAAGTGAACCAAATCGGTTCTTTAACTGAAACCATCAATGCGGTAACAATGGCTCAAAATGCAGGTTACACCTCTGTAATGTCTCACCGTTCTGGCGAAACTGAAGATGTTACCATTGCAGATTTAGCGGTTGCTTTAAACTGTGGTCAGATTAAAACTGGTTCGGCTTCACGTTCAGACCGGATTGCAAAATACAACCAGTTATTACGTATTGAAGAAGAATTAGGTTCTAGAGCCAAGTTTATTGGCAAAGATTTTAAATTTTTTAAGAATAGAAAATAGAATCAAGATATTAGATTCAAGACACAAGATAAAGCCGCTCCCTATATTAAGGGAGCGGCTTTTGTTTTTAGAGTGGTGCGGTGATAACACCGACCACGTGGAATATGTCATTTACTACTGTATAGTAAACCTTAAGTTGATACCAAAGTTTGTAAAAGCGGTAGTAAAAGTTTGAGACGTGTAGGGCTTGGTTACGTTTGAGTCGTAAAACAACCTTAAGTTAAAGCGTTGGTTCAATACGTAATCAATGCTCGGTCTAAACGTGATGTTTTTAGAGCCTCCAGAAATTTCCGGATCATCCACATCAGCTCGGTAAATTACCGTCTTATTGTCTCTAATAGCAACGTCTAGCTTAAAGTTTAAGTCGTTTTTAAGATTTACACTTTTGAATAAACCAAAGGGAAATCTAAAATCTGAAGTGCGGTACCCGAAACCAATTACAAAAGCTTGATCTTTTTGTGATGCCATCTGGCTATTTGCCAAACTTAAACTCATAGAGCGAGATTTCCGATATTCCACATTGGCAGTCATGTTGTTTTTCATCCGCATGTCAATACCTAAAAGGGGCACAAACTGCTCAAACAAAGTAACCTGCGAAAACTGGTAAAACGGAAGAAAATCTCCTTGATTGTCTCTCACATCTACAGCTCCGTTTGATTCCCTGTATCTGATCAAAGAAGTATATCCGTTTACGTTGTAGGTTGAACTATATCCGTGAGACAAATCAAAAGCTGAGAATAACTTGCTAACTGCATCAACTTTTACCAAACCGTTGTAAGTTAATCTCCAGTTTGGAATAGGAATCTTAGGCATCTTGCTTAGACTGGTGCCTCCAGCATCTTTATTTCTGTAAGCAGCTAAAAAAGCCGGAATTACCACCTCTTGCGAAGTTTTACCATAACCATCTGCAAAACCATCGGCACCTATACCGGTACTATTTGGGTTCTCGCTACCTAACCGTTGCGAAATAACAGTTCGGTTGGCTAAAAACTGCTGGAACACAGCGGATGTTTTTGCATCGTTCTTATCTTTAAAAGCACTTCCCAAAGCAATCATACTAATACTATAATCACCTGTGGTAATTGGGTTTAAACTTTCGAACCCTTGTGCAGAATTGTTGTACCTAAAGTTAGTGGTAAAGTTTTTACTACTGTTTTTAAACGCAGTTAGCTCTAACCTAAAATCTCTAAACGGCTCAATGGTTCCACGTAAGTTTAGCTTTTCATTTAAGCTATTTACATACAGCTGATTTTGCAAAGTATCCCGTGTTAACCATCCGTTTGCTAATGCCTTGAACCTAATGTCTTCCTGAGAGCCTAAAAGGAAACCAACACCCGGCGCATCTGCATCAAAATCATAACCGAAAGCATCGGTTTGTGGAATGTAGCCTGGCAAGAAAGTTCCATCATTGCGGATATAAGAACCGCTTATGTTTTTCACACTTGCCAGGGCATTCAATAATGCTTTTCCAAAAGCATTTCCAGTACTATCGTTGTTATTGTTTAAACGCCTAAACATGCCAAACTTATTATAAAGCAAATTCATGTTTAAGGTTGGATTTACTTGTATTGTTCTGGAGTTTTGAATGTTGTTACCAAAATCAATTGTTGGGTCGTTGAGCGTTAAAAGTGGCTC
>DASSWV010000305.1:0-6681 GCA_035704545.1 Pelobium sp. | reverse complement strand
GTTCCAGATTCCATATAATCTTGCGCATCAAAATGCGAACGCGTACTGTTTGGAGAGCCTATGCCATGCACAATTCCTAACCGACCATCTTTAAAAACCGATTCGAAGGAACTCATTGAAGGGTGTAAACCAAATTTGCCATCTAAATCAATCAAAGATTTTCTTGCGCCACTTTTAGTAGGAGACATAAACAAAGTTGGCCGAGCTGCTTTTAAATGAACATCGGTAAACGGAGTGACAGCCATTAAGCCGTCCATTGCGCCACGTTGGAAAATGCAAACCAAAGTTTTTCGTCTCTTAAATAAACCTGGTTGCTTAATGTGGGCTGCGGCCTGAGTTACAAAACTTGGTAAACCGCCTAATCCAATGCCGAATATCGCTAATCCGCCGGCTTTTAAAAATCCTCTTCTAGAAGTCATGATCAATGTTTTTAGAGATTATTACCTTTTTTGAAATTCTGGAGCCCCAATTAATACCCCAACTACCTGCGCTAACATAGGATTGCTAGCAAACGACGGCTTTTTGGCCGAACTGTTTCTTTTTTGTGCTGTCATGTTATTCCCTGTCATCATTTGCTCATCTTCTGTAGGTTCCATGGCAGTGGGTGGTTTGGTTTTGCTAGCTGCTTGGTTTACTTTTTGAGCTAAGTTTGGATCGTTTAAAAACGGATTTAAGCGGTCTAAGGTTTGGGTTAAATCCCGCTCTGGAAGCATCATTTTTCCATAAGCTTTTAACGCTGCCTCGCTACTTTCAGGCTCATGATTGTTGTTTAAAGCAGCGAGATTTATTTTTACGCCATAAATTTTTTGCCCTGCAAGCGCCAATCCAAAGTTCATCCTGTTTAACAGTGCGCCGGTATTGATCCAATATTGTGCCTTATCGGGGAAGCCGGTTGGTGCTTGATAGTGATAAATTTTTTGACCCATTTTGTTAATCCAGTTGTAGAGTTGGTAAGGCTGTTGCACATCCGCATCTAAAGCTCTTACAGCACTAATTGCAAGTTCAAACGGTGATTTTGTTTTTTCGCCTAATGCCTCTTTAGACCAAAATTCTGGCGAGCTGACCATCGTCATCAACACCGCTTTTATATCTCCTTTTCTTGCTAAAAAGGTTTTAGCCATTTTATCCACTACATTTTTAGGAGGGTTATCGCTTATAAAACGAATAGCCAATTTAGAGGAGATAAAATGTGCTGTTGCGGGGTGTTGTGCAAGCATATTTAACAAATCAACACCTTCCTGATAGCCACCATTTCCCGAAAACTTTCGCCCTAAAACAATTTTATCTCCTGTATCGTGTCTATTTGGGGTGAAGAGAAAATCTCCATCACGCACAAAACCGCGTTTCGTTAGGTTTTCCTCGCTAATTTTTTCCAGCATTTTCATCATCTGCGCACCACCACCATAGGTGCTAGTGGGGTAAATTGTCCAGCCGGTTAAAACCTGGGCCGCTTGGGTAACATCATTTTGTGTATAGCCGCCATCCACACCCAAAGTATGCAGTTCCATTACTTCGCGAGCGTAGTTTTCGTTTAATCCTTTGTTTTTTCTGTTCTTTTCAAGTTTTTCTAATGCAATCTTTGGATTTCTGGAGTTTTTAGCCCGTTGCTCCATCGCTTTAATACTCGTTTCGTTGTTGCCCATACTGCTAAAATTATCCAAGTAAAAAAGCATTGCAGGCGATTTGGCGGTAGCTAATAACAAATCTCCAAACTTTCCTAAAACATTAGGACGAATGACATCGCGTTCGTAAGCCGGAATGTACATTGCGCAGTTGTTTTTGGTGAGCGATACATTAAAATGGTTGAACCAAAAGTCTGTGAGCACTTCCTGTAGCTGGTTTTCTGTATAAGTTGCTCTTAATATTTTTTGGCTGATGAACTGTCGATAAAGCTCTTGTTGAGGGCGTAAACCCTTGGTATTCATGTATGCCATTAGCTTTCTGCGATACTCTTTTTTATCTCCGGTTCTAACAGAATCTTTGTCAATAAAACCGTCTTTTATGGCCATTCTAAGTACCTGGGGATTCCTAGGGAACAGCTCTTCAGTCTGTGTGTTGCTCAAATTAATCGCATCATAATTAGCTAATCTGGCCTTTAAGCCATCATCATTGAGGTTAGCCTGCAACTGCTGGTTAAACCACTTGCTGATCCCAATTTTCATTAATTCATCTACATTATTTGGCTTTGGTCCGTAGGTAAACCTGCTTAACAAATGTAACGCGGCCTGCCTATCAGTTAATCCTGCTTTTTTGTAAGCAGCTGTAATCTCATCGTTTTTTTTGTTGATAAATGAGGTAAGCAATAAAATGCCGGTCAGCAAAAAAAATGGCAGGTAAAAAAATTTGAGAATAGTTTTCATGCTAATTGCGGTTAATGTGTATATGACTGATCAACTGCGATAAGGATTAAGCGCCCAGACTTTAATTTTTGCAAAAAAACAAAAAAGCCCCGCATATTTAGTACGGAGCTAATGCCTAAATAATAATTTGAAATTATTTTACACTTAAGTTTTGTAAAGTAATGTGAGATAAGGTTTTCAGTTTATCCTGTTCAAACAAAATATGATAGTCTTTCAACTCCTTTTTTTCGTTGTTGGCGTTTTCTAGATTGATGTAGTTCTGTAGATACAAATCCTTTGAATTGATTAACCCATCAATCGCTCTAAAACGATTTCCTCCTTCGGCATAAGCAAAATAATCCATACTGCTATCCATTGCATCAAACCAAAAGTAAAAAACATCGTCATGGTGGCTTCCTCCATTTGATGCCTCAAAACCCACCTCTATTTGATTATATTCTTTACCCTTAACTTGCACAGTTCGTAAAAACTTAGCTTCTACAGCATCATCTTTAAGCTTTAAGGGCAAAAAAGCAAAATAAACCACAGAATTCAAGGCTTCAGCATATTTGATAGAATCCTTTTTTGAAAGTGGCACTACTAAGCCATTTTGTTCTCTCACAAACCCACGATTGGTCAATTGGTCTTTAACCCATCCCATACTGTCATTTTTAAAAGTGCTTTCGTAAAAAAAGTCTCCATTATTGAATTTGATGGTAAAGTGTTTTTCTCTAAAATCAAACTCAATTGTTTTCCCGTCTAATTCATCCATCCCGTAAAAAGCAATGGATTTTTTAATGATGCTATTTGCGTTTCCTCCTCCAGAACATCCGGCTAAAAAAAGTGAAGCAACCGCTAAAAATAGGATTGAGAATATCTTTTGCATAAAAACAAAGTTAGGAAATGATTTGTAAACTAGATTGCCTGCCAACCAATGCCATGTAATACTTTTATGGTGTTTAAGTAATTTTTCGACCCATAAAAAGTGTAAGAAGTTTAAATTAGTAAATTGCTGCTTCAAAATTTTTAAAATTAGTTTCTCGTATGAAATTTAAGTTATTAGGTCTGCTTTTTTTCTCTCTAAATTCTTTTTCAATTGCACAAACATCTCCGCAGCTTAACTCTTCCGAATTATTGTTAGCCCTAAAAAAATTGGGAACTACCGGAAGCGTTTTGTATATAGCTGCCCACCCCGACGATGAAAACACGAGGTTGTTGGCCTATTTAGCAAAAGAGAAACTATATAAAACGGGTTATTTAGCCTTAACACGCGGGGATGGCGGACAAAATTTAATTGGAAACGAACTGGCTAAAGGTTTAGGTTTGATTAGAACGCAGGAACTTTTGGCCGCTCGTAAAAATGATGGAGCAGTGCAGTTTTTTACTAGAGCGAATGACTTTGGATACTCGAAAACGCCCGAGGAAACTTTTAACATTTGGAACAAAGATTCTATTCTGTCAGATGTGGTTTACATCATCAGAAAGTTTAGGCCTGATGTGATTATTACTCGGTTTCCACCAGATGCAAGAGCCGGCCACGGCCACCATGCTGCCTCATCTATTTTAGCACAGGAAGCTTTTTCCGCAGCGGCAAACCCAAAAATGTTTCCAGAGCAATTAAAGAAGGTTTCAGTTTGGCAGGCAAAGCGCATTTTATGGAACAACTATAATTTTGGCGGAAACGATAACACTTCAGAAAATCAATTAAAAATCAACGTTGGGGTTTACAATAATTTATTAGGAAAAAACTACGGAGAAATTGCTGCAGAAAGCCGGTCGATGCATAAAAGTCAGGGTTTTGGTAGTCCGAGACAAAGAGGCAGCAGTTTAGAGTATTTCAGTTCATGGAAGGGAGCTTTGCCAAAAAATGATTTGATGGAGGGGGTAAGTACAGACTGGAGCAATATAAAAGGCGCTGAAAAAATCGACTCTTTGGTGAATGCGGCTGTAACTAACTATAATCCACAACAACCAAATAAAAGCACTGCCGAGTTGTTGAGGTTGTATCAAGAGTTTTTAAGCTTGCCCAAAAGCAATTTAGTTGATACAAAAATAGCGGAGCTTAAAAATATCATCCTGGCTTGTAGCGGAACTTGGTTCGAAGCTTATTCTACCTCAGCATTTAATGCAGTAAACACAGCTTATAAAGTAAAGGTGGAGCTGATCTCTCAAAGAACAGATGTTAAAGTAAGTATAAAAAATTGGGATAAAAGCGTAGTGTTACAACCCAACAGATTAACCACACTCGAGGGCGAAAAAACATCGAAAAACATCAGCCATCCTTATTGGTTGACAAGGCCGCATGATATTGGCAGGTACTATATCGAAAGCCAGGATTTGTTGGATTATCCGGAAGCTAAGCCGGCTGACTCTGTCAATTTATTGGTAAATATTGGCGGGATAATGCTTGATTTCCAGCGTCCTATCGTTTATAAATATACCGACCCTGTACGTGGAGAGGTTTATCAGCCCTTAGCGATTACACCGGCGGTTACAGCAACTATTGAAACAGAAGCATTTGTATTTAATGAGGAAAAGTCAAAGACAATCACCATAAAATTAAAAGCTTTTAAAGAAAACGCGAAGGGTATATTAAGTTTAAAAACTCCGAACGGATGGAAGATCTCTCCAGAGAAAATTGATTTCAAATTTAAAGATAAAGGAGAGGAACAAAACTTAGTTTTTACGTTGCTACCTTTAGCTAATGCTGAGAATGGTATGCTGAAAGGGACAGTTTTAGTGGACGGGGAGATGAGCAATAAAGGAATTAAAACCATCAGTTATGAACACATCCCAACGATTACCTATTTTCCGCCAACAGAAGCAAAATTGGTCAAACTCAATTTAAAAAGTACCGTAAAAAACATAGGTTACATTGTTGGAGCTGGCGATTTAGTGCCAGAAGCTTTACGCGAGATAGGTTTAAACGTAACGTTGCTTTCAGAAAGCGACTTGGCAAGTAGTGATTTAAGCGTTTACGATGCAATTATTGCCGGCATAAGAACTTACAACGTGAACGAAAGGATGAAGTTTGTGCAAACGAAACTAATGGATTATGTGGCAAATGGAGGCGTTTATTTGGTGCAATATAATACCAACAGATCACTGTTAATTGATCAAATTGGACCGTATCCTTTTGAAATTTCCAGAGACAGAGTAACAGAAGAGAATGCAAAGGTTGATTTTGTTAATCCAGAGAGTAAGGCTTTAAATTACCCCAATAAGATTACCGCTAGCGATTTTGATGGGTGGATACAAGAGCGAGGAATTTATTTTGCGGGCAATGCTTCCAAAGAATATGAAAAACCTTTGCGCATGAAAGATACCAACGGAACAGAAAGCGACGGTTCTTTGTTAATTGCTAACTACGGAAAAGGCAAGTTTGTTTATACAGGTTTGGTGTTTTTTAGAGAATTACCCGCAGGCGTACCGGGAGCTTACCGCTTATTTATGAATTTGTTGGCGAATTAAATTTTAAGTCATTCACTAATTAGCTATGGTGATTTTAGTGAATTTTGTTTGAAAAGGTCGACTGCAGATAAAAACGTTATATCACAAAAAAGGGACAGATTTTTTCTGTCCCTTTTCTATTTAAAACCTCAAATTATTTGGTTGCAGCTGTTTTATGACCACTAACCGCGTAGTATAAAATATAAAGGTAACACGGCAACATACTTAATAGAAATGCAGGTTGCGACCCCATATTGTGCTCAAAAAGTGCATAAACCTGCGGGATGATTGCTCCTCCGGATATACCCATTACCAATAAAGCGGATCCAATTTTTGTATATCTACCCAGGCCCTTAATTGCCAATGGAAAAATAGCTGGCCACATTAACGAGTTTGCTAAGCCTAACAAAGCAATAAATACAATACTGGTATAACCGCTGGTAAGGTAAGCAGCTATGGTAAATAACCCACCAACAATGGCTGAAAGCATTAAGGCTGTTTCTTGTTTAATGTATTTTGGAATACAGATGATACCAATGATATAACCCACAACCATAGAAGCAAGGGTATAGGATGTGAAGATTTTGGTTTGGTCTAAGCTCATTCCCAAAGATTTTCCATAAGTGCCAATCACATCGCCTGCCATTACTTCTACACCTACGTACAAAAACAGACAGATTACGCCAAGGTTTAAGTTTTTGTAGCTAAAAACACTGGCTTTTGGTGCTACTACATTTCCGTCCATTCCAACTTCATCTTCATCTGTGTTGATTTCTGGTAATGAAGAATAAACAATTAACAGCGCCAATACAATGAGCACTACTGCAATAATAATGTACGGCGTAATTACTCTTTGCGCTAGTTCTGTTAAAAGAATAGCTTTTTGCACTGG
>DASSWV010000242.1:0-5885 GCA_035704545.1 Pelobium sp. | reverse complement strand
CAATCAGAACATCCGTAACCAAATTCTTTGGCGAGAGGATGAGCTAACGGGCGGAGATTTGGTAATGGTGGTAAAAAACAATTATTATTGGCTAGGGGAGGAGAAAGGAGGTTTTATTGCAAATGGCGATATTGGCGAGGTTACCCGGGTTAAAAACATCCATGAACAATATGGTTTCCGCTTTGCCGATGTACAGATTTTATTTGCAGATATTGATCAGGAACCGTTAAGCTGTAAAGTGATGTTGGATACACTGTATGTAGAATCTCCAAACTTGCCTTATGAACGGCAGAAAGTGCTTTTTGAAGAGCTGATGAAAGACTATGAACATTTAGAAACGAAGCGAGCAAAAATGGATGCGATAAAGAGCAATCCGTACTTCAACGCTCTACAGGTTAAATTTGCTTATGCGGTAACTTGCCACAAAGCACAAGGCGGACAGTGGGATGTAGTTTTTATAGATCAGGGCTTTTTAACGGAAGAAATGTTGAACATTGATTTGTTGCGCTGGCTTTACACCGCTACAACACGGGCAACCAAAGAACTTTTCTATGTGAACTTTAATGAGCTGTTTTTTCCGGGGTAGGTTTTTAGTTGGTTGGTTAGTTGGTTAGTTAGTTGGTTGGTTTAGTTAGTTGAACATTTCGCAAATCCATCCCGTCATGCTGACGATAGGAAGCATCTCACACGCAAAGTCTGCCCAAAGTATGTTGAATCTATTTTTGTGATGTTTCTTCGCTAGCCGGAGGATCAACATGACGAGGATAAAATAAAACAAAAAAAATCCTGTTTACCGGCCGATAAACAGGATCAATTCGATAGAGAGAAAATTAGTTAGCTAATGAAGCTAAAACTGCATTGTTCTTAACTACTTGACTGTGTTTTGGTTCTCTTGAACGGCTACCATTTTCTACGTTGGTAGCGTTTTTCAAAAACTGAACTTCCAGGCGAGAAGTTGTTTTATTTCTTCTGTCTTTTCTTTTTAAACGCGTTACTGCCATGACTTTTATTTTAATTAAAATTTTAAACGAGGTCGAGAGCGGATTCGAACCGCTGTAGAAGGTTTTGCAGACCTCTGCCTAGCCACTCGGCCACTCGACCCTATGTTTTAAGGAATGCAAAAATAGCAAAATTTTAAGAAACTGTTTAGATTTAGATAATTAAATTTTTTATAGCATTTTTTTGAGCAAAACAAGGCATGTTTTTGAAGAGATAGCGGAGCTTCTACCTTAAAAACACATAACGATGTTGTAGCCGAAAATGATACCTAAAAAATGATAACATGAATTTAAACGGTTTCTAACATAAGGCAACTTATTTGAGTTTATTTCTGCTCATTTCTGCACAACAGATTGCTCCAGCTATCGCTACATTTAGAGATTCTGTGTGTTTACCGCCAGGTATAGTAACGGGATGGGTGATTAATTCTAAAATTTCATCAGAAATCCCTTTTCCTTCGCTTCCTAAAATCAGAAATCCTTTTGTTTCCCATTTAGTGTTGAAAATATTTTCTCCTTTTAACAAGGTGCCGTATTTTGGAAGATCGCTTTTTGATAATAACTCTGCTAAAGGTTGGTAGGCTACTTTTACCCTAATTAAGGACCCCATCGTTGCTTGCACAACTTTAGGATTATAAACTTCCACACAATCTTCAGAACATATTAGTTGTTTAATACCAAACCAATCTGCGGTCCTTATAATGGTGCCTAAGTTACCCGGATCCTGCACTCCATCAAGCACCAGCACCATTTCTTCAATATCAGTACAGGTTATTTTTTTATTTTTAGGCATCTCCACAACAGCTAAAATTCCTTGAGGCGTTTGTAAAGTGCTAATTTTTTGTAATTCATTTATACTAACTTCATAAACTTTCTGTTTGTTAGATAAAATAGCCACTTTTGCAGAAAATTCTGGTGTACAAAAAATGCTGTTTATCACAAAATCAGAACTTATAAATTCTGAAATTGCTTTAAATCCTTCAACAATAAAAAGTTGGTGCTCTTTTCGGTATTTTTTTTGATGAAGGGATTTAATTAAACTTATTTGAGATTTTGAAATCATATCGATATTATCCTTTTGCAATTATAGTCTTTTTTGTTTTTATAGCTTTTGGCTGTAGATCAACTAAACGCTTAACAAAAGATCAATCACTGGTTACAAAATTATCAATTAGTGGGATTGATAAAGAATTTGCCGAACAAGCAGAAGATTTTGTGGCTTTGGATATACGCCCAAATTCGCCTTTCAATCTATGGATATATAACACCTTCAGTAAAAAAGGAAAGCTGAAGTTGGGTGAGGCACCACATCTTTTAGATAGTTCGTTGGTTGAAGTATCAAGAAACCAGATTGAGCGGTTTTTGAAAATAAAAGGATTCTTGAACGCTAAAGTAACCGATAGCATAAGCATTAAAAATAAAAAAGCTTCTATTTTTTATATAGCACAACCGGGCACAGAATTTAAGTTTAGAAACTTGAGCTTCGAAATCCCAGATTCAACTGTCAAATCCATCTATTTAGCCAATCGGAAAACATTCACACATATTGATTCGGGCAAAAGGTACGATACGGACAGTATAGCTTATGAGCGAGAGCAGATTTATTTATTGATGAAGAAGAATGGTTACTTTGATTTTTTGCGTCAATATGTAAGGCCAACGGTTGATACTAACTTTAACAGTGGTGTTGCTGATATGCAGTTGGCGATTATAAATCCGCAGGATAAAGATAAACACACAAAGTTTACCGTAGGGAATACTTACTTGAGGATTCAGCCTAGTAGCGGAATTATTGAGAAAGGGATGGAGAGGGATACCGCTGTAATAGATTCGCAATATCGATTTTATGATTATTCCCGGTTTTTTGAACCCAAAAAGTTGGCTCCCTATATTTACATTAAGAAAGGAGCTGAGTATAATATTGAGGATGCTGACCTAACCACACAGCGGTTCTTCGATTTAAACGCATTCCGAAGCGTTAGCGTTGATTTTGTAAAGTCAAAAGACAGCTCAAAAAATGAATTGGTGGGTTTAGTAGATATTATTCCGTTGAAGAAAAAATCAAACCGGATAGATGGAGAATATACGTTTAACTCGAGCATAACAGGTTTAAACTTGGGTTTAACTTATCAAAACAGAAATATATTTGGCGGAGCTGAAGTTTTTGAGGTTAAATTAAGGGGAGGGCTACAGTTTGATAAAAATGTGACCGGAAGCTTATCTGAGAGGGTGTTGAGCAAAGATTACCAAATTGGAGCAAGTTTGAGTTTTCCTAGGTTGATCACTCCATTCAATATCCAAGCTTTCGGCAGAAATGGTGTGCCCCACACTCGTTTAGCGGTCTCGTATCAAAACTATAAGCTCGCCAAAAGCTATCAGCGTAAGAGTGTAGGTTTAAATGTCACTTATGATTGGGTAGAAACTAAGTATAAACTTCATTCTTTTACACCAGTAAACATTCAGTATTCAAACGCATTGATAAACAGTGATTTGGCGGCTTTGTTAATTAGTCAGGGGAATGCGTTTTTTCTTTCTACATTGCGTTCGCAATTGCTTTCCGGTAGCTCTTATACGTATACACTTAATTTGCCCAGACTTACTTCATATAACAATTTCACTTTTTTCTCTGGTACGGTTGAATTGGGGGGTAATTCTGCTGCTTTGGCATCTAGGCTGGCGAATAAAACCAATGCTGATGGACAGCATCTTCTTTTTGGAGTCCCTTTTTACCAGTATCTTAAATTGGAGTCTGATGTTAGAATTTACAAATCTTTAGGTGGTGAGCGACAGTTTATTGCCCGTTTTAACCCGGGTATCGGGTATTCTTACGGAAACATAAAGTCGTTACCTTTTGATAAACGTTTTTTTGCAGGTGGTTCTAGTGGCATCAGAGCTTGGCAGGCTCGCACATTGGGGCCAGGCAATTATAACAGAGCTTCATTAGCTTCTGATTCTGCAAGGTTTAATTTACGGAATTTGGACCAATTAGGGGACATTAAACTGGAAGGTAATTTAGAGTATAGGTTTAAGCTGATCAATAACTTTATTGGTTCTAAGGTAAAAGGAGCAACTTTTATTGATTTTGGAAATGTATGGCAAATGAGGGACAATGGCTTGCAAGGCGGACAAATAAAATTCGATAAAATATTTGACCAAACAGCAATAGGGGTTGGTTTGGGGTTAAGGTTTGATGTTTCTTTCTTTGTGTTTAGGTTAGATGCCGGCTTTAAATTTAAGGACCCACAGTTTATAGGCGATGATCAATATGTGGTAAAGTATTGGTTTGATAGGGAGGGAAAGAATCGTTTAAAAAGCAATTATGCGATTTCCAACGCACCAGATAAATATTCTATTTCTCAGATACAGTTTGGTATTGGAATGCCTTTTTAGTTAGTTAGTTAGTTAGTTAGTTAGTTAGTTAGTTTTTAGTTAGTTAGTGTTTTGTCCATTGGGGGAGTGTTCAATAAGCTGTGTCATTTGGTTTTTGAGTGCATATTCATTCTATCCTTCACTCATTCTATCCTTCATTCATTCAACTCCCTTAACCATTAACTAGCTTAGTATTATCCTTTATAGCTATAAACCGTATAAGCGCAAAAATATTTAGCGGTATATTTAGCAATATAGCAGGCGATAACAATAGGGATGAAAATGATATATCCACCTGTTACCAGGTTGCACCCTAAAAATATAGAAGTTAAAGGGGCGTCAATTGCGGCGCTTAAAACAGCTACACCGCCAATAATCGCAAAGTTTAAAACAATTAGGTTTGCATCAAAAAAGTAGTTGAACAGCAGTGCAGTAACAATCCCTAAAATGGCACCAGCAACAATACTTGGTGCAAAAACACCACCATCGCCTCCTGCGCCTAACGTTAATGCGGCAACTAAGGGCTTTAGCATAACCAGCGCAAGTAATAGCCACATTAATTGCATGCTAAATATTTGTGAATGGGTGTTAAAAAGTAATTCATTTACAGCGTGATAACTGTCTCCGTATAATTGCGGAAACACCAGAATAGCAATACCCACCAATAGTGCGCCCGAATTAACTCTTAAAAAGTTATTGTTGATGTTGCCAAAAAACTTTTTGATAAATATTACAGTTTTGGTAAAGTAAATAGCTAAAAAGCTGCAAGCTAAACTCAAAACAATTAGATAGGGCAAGGCATGTGCGCTCCAGCCTTCAACAGTAGCGTCAACCACACGCTCTGGGTGTAGTCTAATTAAACTTAGCCAAGTTACCAATACAGCACACACGCTGCTCAATAAAATTGTTTTAGTGATGTTTTTACGGGCAATTACTTCAATGGCAAAAAAGAAACCTGCAATTGGGCTCGCAAAAATTGTAGCCACTCCCGCCGCAACTGCTGCACATATTAACTCTGTTTTATAAGATTTAACAAGATTTATATTTCGTTGTGCCATTGTACCCACGGCAGCCGTGGCAACAACAGTGGAAACTTCAATACCGGTAGAGCCTCCAAAAATAACTGTTAAAAAGCCGTTTAAATAATGTGAAGGGACTTTAAATGCAGGTAAAGTGTTTTTTTTGTTGTCAATTGCTAAGTATATTTCTTTAATTCCTTTGTTCGTTTTTTTTCGAAAAACATACTTTCTTAAAAAATAAATTGCCGTTATACCAATAGAAGGAAGTACAATATAAAGCAAAGGGATGTTTTTGCTTTGGTTGAAAATAAACGTTTCGGCGTGTTCGGTAAGGTGTTTTAAAGAGTCGGCAAGAATTATCGATATAATAGCCACAACTACTGAAGAAACAACTAACCCAATAATTTTAGCTTTAGATGTTTTGTTTTTCATTAAGAATTAATGATTTCTATAAAAATTTAATAAGAAAAGCAAAGGTATAATAAAAATTTAAAAAATA
>DASSWV010000199.1:0-2274 GCA_035704545.1 Pelobium sp. | reverse complement strand
CAGGTATTGATAATATATACATCGGCGGCGTCGGTAAAATCAACTGTATCAAAACCCGCCTTACTAAATTGCCGGCCAATGGTAGAAGTTTCTGAGTAATTTAGCTTACAACCAAGTGTGTAAAACGCTACTTTTTTGTTCATAATAAATTGAGCGCAAAGATATAAAATTTGCGTTAATTAAGCGTTATTTTTACCCCATTGATAGGTATTGATCCTAAACCCGGCTAAATCTAAAGCCCTGTCCACAACCGTTGCGGCTACTTCTTCTATGGTTTTGGGCCTACTATAAAATGAAGGAATAGCTGGGCAAATAATTCCGCCAGCTTCTGTAACGGTTTTCATGTTATTAATATGAATTAGGCTCAGTGGCGTATCTCTCGCTACTAAAATAAGTTTCCGTCGCTCTTTTAATATGACGTCTGCAGCTCTTGTGGTCAAATCATTAGAAACCCCAGTTGCTATGCGCCCTAGGGTACCCATTGAACAGGGCACAACAAGCATTGTATCGTACTTTGCGGAACCAGAGGCAAAAGGCGCCATAAAATCATTTTTGTCATAAAATTGAAAAGGCAGATCTTGAAAACTGTTGTCACCAAGCTCAAAGCGCCAAACATCTTTTGCATTATCAGACATTACCACACCTACCTCCTCCACCTGATTTTCTAAACCCATAAGTTTTTGCAATAACAATTTTGCATAAATTGAACCGCTTGCTCCGGTAATTGCCACAATTACTTTTTTCTTTTCCATACGCTATAAACAAGGTAAATACTAAAAGGTTCTAAAACAAAAAAGGGCCGAATATAAATATTCGACCCTACATCTACCTATGAAAAACATGCCCTTTGGGAGGGCACTACAAATATAGAAACATTTTAATTGTTTAAACAAATTATTTTAAAAAAAACATGAATTAATCTCATAAAAAACATCTTAAAAATTAAAAATTTAGATAAATACAATATCAAAACAACTAATATAGAAAACCGAACAAGCAATAAAATCACTTAAAGTACTTTTATATTTTTTAAAGATATTACTTTTCTATAAAATGAACTGTGCGTGTGGGTTCACATAATTTATTTTTTTGATTGAATTTATTTCTTGAGCATTTATTATGATATTTATCGACATTCTAAACTTATCAAAAAGACATGTTTTTTTTGTGTAAAAATTAAAATTGATGAATAAAATGAATTTCCATACCCGTAAATGGGTTAAACCAGAAGATTTAAACCCTAACGGCACTTTGTTTGGCGGTAGTTTACTGAAATGGATAGACGAAGAAGCGGCGATTTACACCATCTGCCAATTAGGGAACAACAGAGTGGTCACCAAATATATGTCTGAAATTAATTTTTTAAGTTCGGCAAGGTTGGGCGATATTATAGAAATGGGATTGATTGCCACAGATTTTGGCACCAGTTCTATCACGCTTTTTTGCGAGGTGCGCAACAAAATAACCCGTCAAAGTATTTTAACTATCAACAAAATTGTTTTTGTAAATATCAACGAAAGTTTTAACCCAGTACCTCACGGAAAAACTGAGATAACCTACTCACAGGATCGCTTTAAAGATTAAGCTTTCTTGTGCGGTGGTCTTTGGGGCTTTTTCTTTTTAAACGCAGGGTTAAAGGTTTTTTTTGGCCTTACACTTGGCTGGTAAACTGGCCCCGTTTCAAAACCTTCTGGCAAGGCAACTTTTGTTACTTGATTTCCTATTAAAGCTTCAATCCGGCCGAATTTGTATTGATCTTTATCGTTGATGAAAGTGATGGCAACGCCGGTGGTTTCTGCTCTGGCGGTACGTCCAATTCTGTGGATATAATCTTCTGGGTCTGGTGGCACATCATAATTTACCACTAAACTGATTCCTTCTACATCAATCCCACGTGAAATAACATCAGTACCAATCAAAACTGCTAGTTTTTTTCCTTTAAAGCGCATCATGATGTCTTCACGAGCGTCTTGGTCTAAATCAGAATGAAAAGCCTCAGAAGGAATTCCTTTTCTGTTTAATGTGGAGTTCAGTTTTTTTACAATCTCTTTTCTGGATGCAAAAACAATTACACTTTTATAATCTGCATTGCTCAATATGCTGGTCAGCAACTCTAGTTTTTGCTCATCAAAAGCTAAATAAGCTTGTTGCAAAATACCCGCAGAAGGTTTAGAAATTGCAATATTTACTTCAACTGGGTTGTTCAAAATCTTTTTAGACAATGAACGTATTTTGGGTGGCATCGTTGCTGAAAACAATAAATTTTGCCGCTTT
>DASSWV010000181.1:0-3855 GCA_035704545.1 Pelobium sp. | reverse complement strand
CATCGGTTCTGTTTGCGTTTTCTTGGGGATAAACATAAGGCTCTGTAAAGTTTTTCAATTGCATTTGATAAACGCCAGCATCAAAAGCATAAGCTCTATCAATGTAATTTTCTTGCGGACCTTTTCCGTAAAATGTGATGTTCTGGAAATCGTTATTTATAGCTCCTTGCAAACCAATTTTTGGAATGTTAGGCAAAGCCGAGTTTGCCTCTAATTTATAATCAACTTTAATCCCTCCTTCTTTATCGATGGTGTAAGTGAGGATGACTGTTGCACTATCCTTAATAATTTCGAAATGCGCTTCATAAACAGAACCCGCATTAATTTCGCTGAAACTTAAAAGCTTTGGCTCATTAACATACCATTGCTTAAGTTTTTTATTGGGTTTCCAACCTTTACGATCGTTATCAGTCTGCGGACGAGTGAAATGCGGTAGAAACGGAGATTTTATCAGCTCTTTTCCATTTTTGACATAAGAACTTAAAGCACCGTTTTTGAAAGCAATCTTAAAATCTTTTCCCATAAGATTCACATCAGAAGCTGTTTTTGTATGGCTTAGTTTTGTTGCTTCCGCTGATTTGATACCGCTTAACAAATTGGTAACTGCTAATTGATTACTGGCAACCTCATGCCCCTTTAATGCCCAAGGCAAATCGTTTTTTAGCTTAAAGCTGATGTTTACCAAATACTCATTTCCGGATTTAAGTTTTGGGTAATAAGACTTGATGTCAATATCTTTCTTTTCACCAGCGTAAATATCAACCGATGGAATTTTAACAGTTTTAACCGCTATTCCGTTTTCTAAAAAACTTAAGAAAACATCGTAATCAACTAAGTTTTTAGAAGCGTGGCGATTTTCTATTTCAATGATGCCTTTATTCTGATTTTTCCACGTAGTTTCTGCGGGTTGATAAACTCTTTTGCATTCATAAATGGCAGCCTTTGGTCGGCCATCCGACGCTACAATTCCGTTGATACAAAAATTGCCATCATTTGGTTTGTCTCCAAACCCTCCGCCGTAAGCGTAAAATTCTTTCCCCGTAGAATCTTTCTTTAACAACCCTTGGTCTTTAAAATCCCAGATACAACCGCCAATCATACGGTCGCGAGAGCGGAAAATATCCCAAAACTCTTTCATGTTTCCGGTAGAATTCCCCATCGAGTGAGAATATTCAACAAAAATAATAGGCCTTTTATCGCCGTTAGGCTGATTCAATAATAAATCCGGTGTAAAGATTCCGGGATAAAAACGGCTTACCATGTCTACATAATATTGGTCGACAGGGTTTTGCAAACGGTGTGCATGATCCACAGATTTTGGATATTTAGGATCAGATGGATCTATGTAACCTTCCACTGCGGGGCTCCCCATTGCAGGTTCGTAATGAACAGGGCGAGTGATGTCAAAATCATGGATCCATGCCGCCATTGCGGCATTGTTGGGGCCACGGCCGGCTTCGTTACCTAAACTCCAAATTACCACGGATGGATGGTTTTTATCTCGCATAACCATTCTGGTGGTGCGCTCCATAAAAGCGGCCGTCCAGGCTGGGTCGTTACTCAGCTTCCCACCTAAACCGTGGGTTTCGTAATTGGCTTCGTCCATTACCATCATTCCGTACTTATCACACAGTTCGTAGAAATAAGGGTCGTTTGGGTAATGGCTGGTTCTGATCAGGTTGAAATTGAACTGTTTTAGTGTTTTTACATCTTTTTCTAAATCTTCTCGACTTAAAGCTTTGCCTTTCACTGGATCATGATCATGGCGGTTTACACCGTAAATGTAAGTTACCTTTCCGTTAATGAGCATTTTGCCGTTTTCCTTAGAAAACTCGACACTACGGAAACCGACCTTACAGCTTTTTGCTTCTAAAATATTTCCCTTTTCATCCGTTAAGGAAATAACTAAAGTGTATAAATTGGGAGCTTCGTCGCTCCATTTTTTTGGATTTTTAACCTCAGTCTCTAGTAAACCAAACTTTACATTATCTAACCGAGGATAAATCTCGTTTACTATAGATTCGGCGCTTCTTTCTAATGGTTTCTGAAAAACAGGTTGGTTTTTATCGTCATATAATTGGGCTTTTACATCATATCCTTTCGGGATAAAATCTCCAGAATAATTATCCAATCTTGGACGTAAACTGAAAATTGCGTCCTTGTATTCTTTATCTAATTTGGCTTGGTAATGGAAATCGGCAATGCGAATTTTAGGTTCTGCCATCAACATTACTTCTCGTTGAATACCGCTCATTCTCCAATGATCCTGATCTTCCAAATAAGAACCATCGCTCCAACGAATTACCTGAACAGAAACCACATTTTCACCTTCTTTCAAATAAGCCGTAGCGTTAAACTCAGAAGGTAAACAAGAATCTTCGCCGTAACCTAAAAATTTACCATTTACCCAAACTCTAAAAGCCGAACTTACCCCGCCAAAATGAAGGGTAATATTCATGTTTTTCCAGTCTGCAGGTAAAGTGAAACTTCTTTGGTAAGAACCAACTCCATTATAATTTTGAGGCACAAAAGGTGGATTTACCGGACGGAACGGATAAACTGCACTTTTATAAATAGGAATATCATAACCTTTTAATTCCCAATTAGATGGGACTTCTATTTTATCCCATCCTTTAACTTTTTCCTTATAAAAATCTTGAGGAGCATCAGCGGGTTTAAATGCAAACTTAAAATCCCAATCGCCGTTTAAAAGCATCATTCTGGATTTTGTTCTATCGCCTTTCAAAGCATCCTCCACGGAAGTGTAAGAATAAGCTGTTGATCTTGCTTTATCTCTGTTGATTTCTGTAATCTGTGGGACTTCCCAAGGTGGTGTATTGTAAATTCCGGGAATTATTGGAACTGCAGCCGGAAGACCGTCCACCGTTTGCGCAATGGCCGAAACACTAAAAATTAATAAGGAAAGTATGGTTTTTATTTGTTTCATTTTGTTAGATTCAGATTGATAGTTGCGTCTTTTAATCCAGGAGATGTCGCTTTTAAAACAGCCTTCCCGATTTTATTCCCTTTTATGATGATGAGTGCTTTGCCATTGTACAAATTGATATGATGCGCCTGAAAGGACTGCAAATTCGCTTGAAAACCATTATCCACGCCGGCAATCTCGGCATCGCCTTCCAACTCAAAATTGATGTTGTTCATTGCATCCGGAACAGAAAGTCCATCCTCGTCAACTACAGAAACAGTGATAAAAGCAAGTTCTTGACCGTCTGCTTTAATGGTTTTAGTATCCGCATTTAGCTCTATTTGCTGAGGTGCTTTGGCAGTTTTTATTTCTTTTGTAAGTACTACTTTTCCGTTTTTGCGGGAAACCGCTTTGATACTGCCGGCTTTATAAACCACCGGCCAACTTACGTGAGCCTCGTTTTCTGATTTATTTTTTACGCCCTGCGAAACTCCGTTTACAAAAAGTTCAACTTCATCTGCCTGATTGTAATAAGCCCAAACTTCCACTTTTTGCCCTTCTTTCCAGTTCCAATGAGGCAAAATGTGCAAAACAGGTTTGGTTGTCCACTCGCTTTGGTACATGTAGTAAACATCCTTTGGGAAGCCTGCCAAATCAATAATTCCGTAATAGGAGCTTCTTGCCGGATAATTGAATGGATGCGGTTCGCCGAGATAATCAAAACCCGACCATACAAAAAGCCCCGCCATGTAAGGTTTATTTTTTACCGCTAACCAACTTTCTTCATGAGAAGTTCCCCAATAAGCGGCCACGTTATCATAAGCGGTTACGCTCCAATCGCCATTTAAATTCTCCATGTACTTATTTTTGGAATTTGCAGGCCAAAGTTGTACGGTATCTTGAGGTTGTACATAAACACCTCTGGTTGC
>DASSWV010000160.1:0-9185 GCA_035704545.1 Pelobium sp. | reverse complement strand
ACTCATTAAAAACTTGCTCCGTGGTGACTACGTGATAGCTTAAACCCTGTGTGCTTTTCCTTAACTCGCCCAGTCTTTTTGCTTCGTTAAAAAATTGGGCTGCGGTAATAATCAAAAAATCTGCTTGTGCCAAACCATGTAAATCCTGATTTTCAACTTTTCCAACTACATCTGGAATTTTAAATGCAGAAGATTCAAAGGCTACAAACTCTTTTAAAGTTGAAGTTGTTGCTATGAAATTCCTATTTCCGCCTAACGAGGTTAATTTCTGTGATTTAGGCTCGGTAAAATCGCTTACGTCCCACACTTTTGCATCCGCTGAAAGATTCCCTAAGTTAAACTGAGATACGTTTCCGTTGGCTACACTGCTTTTATCGCGGAAACGCAGGTAATTTTTGGAGTTTGTATAACTTCTTTTGAAGTTAACCTCGATATAATCTAACCAAGCGTTAGACGTAGAATTTATTTTCCCATAGTTGATATTTACTTTTGCTACATTTCCACTTATCCCAACAACACTGTTTACACCCGCTACGGGTCTTGCATAATCTGTCTCATAAGTAAGGGGGAGCCCGTTTGTACTTAAATTATAAAGTGGTTGATTATTGATACTCACTTTTGCGCCCGAGTTTGAGTTTGCCCTAATCGCCATTTTAGTTTTTACTAAAAATGGCTCAGTTGATAGCAAACCCGAAACATCAAACTCAAAATCACGGCTGTTGCTGAACTCAAAATCTTCACCATACCAATCTCTCCCAGATTTCATGTTTTCAGTAATTAAGCCGTATAAATCCTTTTCATAAAGTTGATAATCATCAAAACTATTACTTACATAATTTGGAGATTGTACAGGGTCTAATGTTTGCATTACGCGTTTCCCAGGTCCTTTATCAACATTTATAAAATAGTACGAACTGTCTGTGTAAACATTTTGCTCGTGTTCAAAAGTTTGTTGGCTAGATAGTTTCCAACGCGTATTCCCCGGATTGTAAAAAATCAGATAGTCATTGGAATCAAACTTACCATCTGCCTCACCAATAACTTCAATGGCGTTCTCTGTTAAATCATCGGTTCTAGGTGCACTGTTTTTTTGTGGCAGCATGAACCCACCATTGCCATAGAGCCTTATGTTTTTTGGGTTGAGTTGGTCAACATCAACTCCCAATTTCTTTAAAAAGCTATAATCAACTTTATAAACACCTTCATCCTTTACGGCTATTTTATACCAATTACCGCTGGATAGCACCGAGTTATTTTGATAAGTTCTTGACGAGATAGTTGACCCAATAGCATTTAATCTTAAAGGGTTAACCGCTATTCTAAAACTATTTACTTTTCTTAAACTTCCATTTGCATCCTTATAAATAGGTAAAAAACTGATTAAAAGATAAGGCTGTTTATTTTGTACGGATGTAAAGTAGGTTAGCTGTAGCTCATTTGTAATGGTATCCGTTATATCCCGGTTTTTACTGATAACGGCGTTTGAGCTTTCGTTCAACACAATCTCGACTGAATTGTTGAAACTATTTACCGGAATTTTTAAAAATACAGAAGGCAGGTTGCCAAAAAATACTGGCTGAATTCGAGGAAAATAATCAATAGTGTTTTTTACTAAAGCAACATCGAAATTAACTGTATCCGATGGCCATTTTACCATATATAGCTCTGTTTGATTTTGGGCATAACCTTTTAAAAAGCAAATGCCTAAAATCATAATTAGCGTAATTTGCTTATACACAGTAATTTTCAAACCAAATTTTTTTTACCTTTATTGTAACTATTATCAAGATTAGCCGTTTCAATATATAAAAATATTGATAAGCATTTTAATTTATATTAATCGTATTTGATTAATCATAATTTTTATATTTAGCTTTGGAAACACAATAAAGCACAATGAGAAAAAATATTTTACCTGTACTTGCTACATGTATTGCTGTAACCATGGCAATATCTTCTTGTAAAAACTCTGGTAAGGCTGGTTCTTCTAAAAAAACCGGCGCTGCATATAACGCAAAAAGACCAGGCTCGCTCCAAGTATCAAGAAAAATAAAACCTACCCCAGGGCCAGGTTTAGTACATATTGAAGGTGGTACTTTTGTATTGGGAGGCTCCAGCATTGATGATATTGGGTTTGATTACGCCTCTCCAAAACGACGAGTAACTGTTCCAACTTTTTATATGGATGAAACTGAAGTTGCAAACGTTGACTGGTTAGAATACCTGAACTGGATACGTGAAGTTCCCCAAGACCCAAGATGGTATTACGAAGCTTTACCCGATACTTTAGTTTGGAGAAGCCCTTTAGCCTATAATGAGCCTTACGTAAATAACTATTTAAGACACCCTGCCTACCAAGATTACCCAGTTGTTGGCGTTACTTGGGAGCAGGCTAATGCCTATTGTGATTGGAGAACAAACGTAGTAAACGAGAATTTATTAAGAAAAGACGGAATTTTAAGCGACTGGAAAACTTACTCTGAAGCTAAAAGTGGTACTGCAAAAAAAGGTGGTGCTGGTGCAAAAGGTGGCACTACATCGGTAAGCACTGAACCCTTCGATTTAGATTTGTACCTAAATGGTCAGTATGAGGATAAAGGTAAAAATGCTCCTAAAGTTTTAAACCCATCAACCACAGGTACTGCACCTGCAGCAAAAGGCAAAAACGCAACTCCACAACGTTATGCTAAAATTGAGGACGGTGTACTTACCCCTGGAAGATATAGATTGCCTACTGAAGCAGAGTGGGAATATGCTGCATTATCTTTAATTGGCACAGCAAATAACAATATTGTAAATAACAGCAAAATTTATCCTTGGTATGGTTTAGGGATTAGGTCTGCGCAAAAAAATACTCGTGGTTTAATTTATGCCAACTTTAAACGTGGCGAAGGTGACAATATGGGGGTTGCTGGCTACCTAAATGATGGTGCTGATATTACTGCCCCAGTTAGATCATATATGCCAAATGATTTCGGCTTATATAATATGGCGGGTAACGTGAGCGAATGGGTATTAGATACTTATCGTAAAGGTTCTTTTGATGATGTTGAAGATTTTAGTCCTTTTAGAGGTAACGATTTTGAAAACAACAAGTACGATAGCAACGGAAAAATAGAGACCTTGGGAAACACTAATGTACCAGTTAAAATCAATGCAGAATCGGGCAAAAAAGAACCATATAGCGCACAGGCAAATAAATATGGAAACGTTACTACATTAAGCCCAAGTACTCCAGACCCAATTGACACCACCAAAATGCCTGCATTAATACCTACTTTTGAGGCCGATCAACGGGGTTATTTAGATGAGCAAAATTTAGATTTGTACGGAAAAATTACCTTAGTTAATGACCGTTCTAAAGTTTACAAAGGCGGTTCATGGAACGACAGAGCATATTGGTTAAACCCTGGCACAAGAAGATATTTAGACCAAGGCGAAGCAAGTGCTGAAATTGGGTTTAGATGTGCAATGAGTAGTGTTGGAGATCCACAGCTTAACAAGAAAAGCACTCCGCAGTTTAAACAACCAAAATCTAGAGTTGGATTTAAAGGAAAATAGCAACCAAAAATATAAAATTTAAAAAGGCTGTCTCGGATAAAATAGAGGCAGCCTTTTATTTTTAGGCTTTTCAGTTTAGGAGATTTGATCGTTTACAAAAACAAAACCTACAGCTCTAAACATAAGGGAGAAATAGTAGTGAACATCCCATCCTAAAAAAATCCTTGATCTTAGGAATAAAGTTTTTTTAAAAGATTACTTTCATGAATTTTTCGACAAGCAACTACAGGAAGTGAAAGCAATGATCGTTTCAACTCAAGATCTGCAAAAGGCAACATAAAAGAGATACCAAAGAAGCATTTAAAATAAATGCAGATTTATACAATTGATTCTTTCAGAAATCAATAAAAAAAGATTGAATAAGCTTTCAAAGTTTCCAAAAAAACAAAGCCCCTTCAAAATTTCTTTTAAAGGGGCTATTGTCAAGAATTGTTATTCTTTAAAACGTGAATCTAAAGCCAAAACCAAATCTTCCAGCTTCAAAACCGCTACTGTTGCCAATATAAGCTGTAGGTCTCCAATCAAAATCTATGGCGATTGGTGCTCCTGAGATTTTATAATCTAACCCTAATTGTGGAATAAGCAAAAACTGTGTGTCATGATCATGATAGTCGTTATGGTTATGGTCGTGTTTATCATAGAAATTAAATCCAGGGCCACCTCCAATATACCAATTTAAACCTTGAGCACCCTTAATCCCTTGATGGTATTGATAAAAAGCTTGTAGCCGTGTGCTGTGATTACCAAATAATACTTCGGCTTGTAAGGCAGAGTTTCCATTAAAAAAATGCTTGAAAGAAGGTCCTACTAGTGAAGAGCCGTTCCCGAAATCAACCCCCAAACCGATACTGTTTTTGTAGGTAGACTGCGCCATTGCCCCTAGGGATAATGTTAAGGCCGCGAATGTTAAGGTGAATAGTTTTTTCATTATACTGTTTGTTGATTTACACCACAACAGCTAATTGTATGCCAATTTTTCTTAAACAAATCATAAAAAGATATTTAACTTGCTATACAGTCAGTTGCGTTTGTTTACACAAATTAAAAAAGCGATATCTCCTTAAAGAAATATCGCTTTTTAAAAGATTAAATCTTTTTTCCCGTATTTATAGTTTACTCATAATAGAATGTCCCATTTTATCGCGTTTGGTCTTTAAATAAAGCTCATTATGCGCATTAGAATCTATCTCTATAGCAACATTTTCAACCACTTCTAATCCATAACCAACTAATCCGGCTCTTTTTGTGGGATTATTAGACATCAGTCGCATTTTTCTAACCCCTAAACTTCTTAAAATCTGGGCGCCTACACCGTAATCACGCTCGTCCATTTTAAAACCAAGCGCTAAATTGGCATCTACTGTATCCATACCGTTCTCTTGTAAGTTATAGGCTTTTAATTTATTAATTAGGCCAATCCCTCTTCCTTCTTGGTTCATATAAATTATCAAACCTTTTCCTTCCTCCTGTATCATTTCCATCGATTTGTGTAACTGTGGGCCACAATCGCATCTGCAAGAACCAAAAATATCACCCGTTACACATGAACTGTGGACCCGCACCAAAACTGCTTCGTCTTCTTTCCATTCTCCTTTGATTAGTGCAATGTGGTTTTCTTGCGTATTAACCTGTGAGAATGCCACCATCTCAAAATCGCCCCACTCGGTGGGCAGTTTAATGGAAACTTCCTTTTTTATTAAAGATTCTGTCTTTAGGCGGTACGATATTAAATCTTCAATCGAAATAATTTTCATATCCAATTCCTTAGCGAGTTCTAAAAGCTCTGGTAAGCGAGCCATTTCACCGTTTTTGGTCATAATCTCGCAGATGACTCCCGCCGGTTCCAAGCCTGCTAAAACAGGTAAATCAATAGCTGCTTCGGTATGTCCTGCCCTTCTTAGCACTCCTCCATTTTTAGCTATTAGCGGAAAAATATGCCCTGGTCTACCTAAATCATCAGCTTTTGTGTTCGGATCTATTAACGATAAGATAGTTCTGGAACGGTCGGAAGCAGAAATGCCAGTGGTGCATCCCTTTCCAATTAAATCTATGGAAACCGTAAAATTTGTTTCGTGTAAAGCGGTATTGGTTCCCACCATTAAGCCAAGTTCCAATTCATAACACCTTTGTTGAGTTAATGGAACGCAAATTAAACCTCTACCGTGTGTGGCCATAAAATTGACTACCTCTGGCGTAGCCATACTGGCAGCAGCTAAAAAATCTCCTTCGTTTTCGCGGTCTTGATCGTCCACCACAATGATGATTTTTCCTGCCTTTATATCCTCGATTGCTTCTTCTATTGTATTTAGCATAATAATTAATTTAACCCTAGATTTTGGCCTTGACCACATGATTTAGAAAGATGTAGTTTAGCACCCAAACTTATAGGGATAATAAACAAATTTAACTAAAATATTGGCTTGCTTTGGTGGGATAAAGTTTTTGTTTAAAAATGAACCCTAAAAATTACAGTAAGATTAGGGACTAGACTCTAAGTTGCGAAATGATGCTATTTATATGCTAAAATAAACGTTTAATAAAGCTATTGAACTTACGTTTTAGGCTTCCTTCTGAAAAACTTTTTATATAAGTTTTTATAAACATCAACATCAAACAAAGCAGAATCAATGGTGGCTTTGTAGGTTAAAAACATACCTATAGGGGTAAGGATGAATATTGCAGCCCACATTCCTAAAATTGGATCCATATTCCCCACCTTTACAGACTTCTCACCCACGGTGCTAATGATGTGGTAAACGAGAAAAAATAGCACAGAGACCACTACAGGCAAACCCAAGCCTCCTTTTCTAATGATTGCGCCCAACGGTGCACCAATAAAAAACAATACTAAGCAGGATACTGCTAATGTGAATTTGCGGTTGTACTCGATAATATATCGCCTAATGATGGTTCTATTATCCTGTGTGCTGATGACGACAGTTTGTAAGGATTCTTTTAGCATTCGGATATTATCGATTGCGGTGGAAACTATAATCTCCTTTTTTATTGAATCAACCCCGGCAAAAATGCCTTGTTTTTTAAAGTTGAGTCCTTTAATTGGTGTTGCGCTTTTGTAGTTCTGAGCGGCGTAATATATCTTATGATAGGGTTTTATCTGACCAAAAACATTGTTTTTTATACTATCGTTTATCTTAGTGACCGAATCTTTGTAATGGTTCAGTTGTTTGATGTTGAGCATCTGATAGTTTCCCTTAAACAGATCCTCGTCTTCTCTTTTAAACTGAAAACTAGATAAATCAAACTTTTGTTCTGTTTCTTTAAAGCGTAAACGAGTAAGCTGTTGGCGAGGGTTGTAGCCGGTTTTCCCTTGACTTTCTTCGTACCTTACACCGTCTCGTAAACGTAAAATCAAATAATTGCCGTCTTCGGTTTTATACATCTCACCCTCTTTCGCCATTAAAATATTGGTGTTCCCTTGCCCTTTTGATTGGTCGTAGATTACAATATCTTTAAGTAGCTGGCCATCTTTTTCTTTCTTTTCTACCCTTATGGAGTAGCCGGGGATACTATTGTTAAAAACCCCTTCTTTAATCAAAAATGAGGCTTTCTGCTCTCTTACATCATAAAGTAACGAACCCATTTTCAAGTTTGCAACGGGCAGCATATAATCAGAAAACAAAAAAGCGCCAATTCCCAAAAACGTAACCAAGATAAACAGTGGTGCCATTGCTCTTTGCAAAGAAATCCCGGCAGACTTGATAGCAACTAGCTCGTAGTTTTCACCGAGGTTACCAAAAGTCATAATAGAAGAAAGAAGTATAGACAACGGAAGCGCCATGGCAACGTTTGTTGCCGCTGCGTAGAATAGCAACTTTAAAATCACGTACCATTCAAAGCCTTTTCCAATTAAATCATCAATGTATTTAAAAAGAAAAAGCATCAACAGCAAGAACATCACTATAAAGAAAGTGACAATAAATGGTTTGATGAATGCTTTTAATACAAGCAGGTGTATTTTTTTCACGCTACAAAAATAGCAAAAAATTATGCGCCGATTACACTGAGCAAGGTATCAACTTGTATGTTCCAGATTGCTTGGCGTTCTTTTAAGTTTTCTGGCAGTGCAAAATCTGTAATTACTAAAGCTACATCATTGGTAAGCTCGTCTTTAATAACTTCTAGCTCAAAATAAGTGTAAGGCTCATCATCAATCCAGTGAAATTTGATAGACTTGTTTTCCTTGTACGACAGGAGCTTAGCCTTTTGCTCTTCTCCATCGTCCCAAATAAAGGTGTAAACCTGATCGCTTGTTTTCACTTCATCTGCAAACCACTCAGATAAACCGTTTGATTCGCTAATAAAACTGTACAGAATTTTAGCTGACGATCTTATCTCGTATTCGAGTGTATATTTTACTTTTTCGCTCATGGATAATTTTACTAATAAAGTAGGGGAAAAACAACAGTTTAATTTTTTTTAATTTCTTTTCTAAAGGAAAGTAATTTCCTCTATATTTGCAACTCAAATTTAGGCCGCATTAACCGGTTAAAAAACCAAACTCCACAACCCTAATTCATCACGGATTACACTTTAATAAAATAGAAACTGCAAAAATCACGGCAACTTAAGAACGATATTTTTATTGGAGGACTAACTATCCGCCAAAATTTTGGAAACGGTAATTAAAAGAAAGCAGGAAATAAGTACTTAAACGATTGCTTTGCCTGTCAACAATTTCGTTATCAAATATATCACGTTGGATGCCGGTGTTTTGCCCAAAAAGATCAAAGCCCTGTAATCTTACGCTGCCTTTGTTACCTTTTAGGAACCTATGTTCCATATAAAGACTTAAAAAAGTAGGATTTCCTATACTTGCATTGTAACCATTATTAAACGTTTTAGAAAAATTGTAGCCCAGCGTAAGGTCTTTGAAAAAGTAGTTTCTTCCGTCCAGTCCTATATTTAACTGATTGCTGGAACGGTCTTCAATAGACGCTGCCGAAAAAGTCGCTGTACTATAAGAATAAGAAGTTTTAATTTCCGAATCCAGAACATCCGCTATATCAATCCTTAATTTGAGCCCCTGTGTTAAACCAATGTTTTCACCAATAATACGCTCATTGTTGGTAAGCGCAATGTTTTTGCTATAGCTGGGTCTGCCGAAATAAGCGAGTACAAATTTGCGTTCGCTAAAGGGTAAAGAAAAAGAATAATCGCCACTGGCGTTATAAAATCCATCGGTATTTACGTAGCTGATTTCTTGTTTAATGCTATCGGCAACAATATTTTTGCTGGTGACTATCTTGTCTTGTACCTGGTTATAGCGCAATCTTCCGTACCAAGCAGTCCCAGAACGTACGTTGGTTTGTCTGTATTCCAGATTGGTCTGATGGGCAAACTCGGGTTTAAGGTTTGGATTACCCGTAACCGTATTTTGCAGGTTTGAATTGTCTGTTACAGGTTGCAACTGTCTAAAATCTGGAAGGTTGTTGGAGCCCCGGTAATTGAGGGTTAAGCGTTTTTCGCGAGAAAACGCATAAGCAAACCGCAAGGATGGTACCCAATTGAAGTTTTTTTGGTAGGTACTGATGCCTCGGCTAAAATCTGTACCCGAAAGCACAGAGGGCTGTGCAAACAAACCGACTGTAGAATTGATTTTTTCG
>DASSWV010000089.1:0-3925 GCA_035704545.1 Pelobium sp. | reverse complement strand
TGCTAATGAACTATTTATCCACACAGCAAGTTCTAATACCTAACAAACTAACCACCTAACAAACTACAAATCGTCTCTTAAAATCGGCATACTCATACAATGAAAACCGCCTCTTGCTCTTGATAATTCTGACGATGGGATGGTAATAAATGTATTTTCCAAAGTTTCTGGATGCAGCGCTCCGCTTTCAAATTTTTGTAAAAGCTCTTTTACTGGGATTACCAAAAAGCCTTTTTCTTTAAAAGTGTTTAGGGTAACATCATTTCTATCATAACCAATTACAACGCCTTCCTTTATCGCCAGTAAATTGCAGGAATCTGTCCATTGTTCACGGGCGTCATAAGGAAACTGTTGATTTCCAGAGTAAATAAATTCCGTTTGTTTATCTGATTTTAAATCGTTTACGCAGATATCAGTCAATAAATCCTCTACAGAATCAAATTTTTTAGGCTGGGTAATGTTGTCCTTAACAAATTGAGTAACTTCTACCTTTTGTTTAGGTTGGTTCATAATAATGTGATCTATCGGTTCAGTGCCGTCACCACGTTTATTTGCTTTTGCAATTGACGCTAAAATAACCCATATGTTCTTTTTTACCTGTGTAAAAACGGTGTCCATGTGCATATAATCACGTTTGTTGGGTATTTTTATAACCGTTATTTTTTCCACTACATTCTTTTCAAATAGCAACTTAATGGTTTCGCTTATTGCTAAAGCTGATGTTCTTTCACTACAGCCTATTAACAAATGGTTTTTAGCAACCATCATTACATCGCCGCCCTCCAAGGTGTTTTTGTAATTGTCATCTTCCTCCGCAAGGATCACATGTTCCAGCGTATCTGGCAACTCAATGATGTTGTTTTTATAATTCGCAAAAAGCGGATGATTAAAAAATACGTATTTTGCCAATAATGATTCCCTAGCTCTTGCTTTTTTAGCAGGTTTATTCAATAAAATATGCTGATTAATTACAGTTCCTATGTCTCTGGTAAAAATAAAGTTGGGGATAGGAGCAAAAATGAGCTCGTTTTTATTGATTGCTCCAGAAATAAAAATTTCTGCTAATTCCACAGCGGATAATTCACTTAGCTGAATTTTTAGCTGGTAAGTACAGTTTTCGAACGCACAAACCGCCGAGATTAATTCGTTTTTTATATGATCAACGGTCATTATTTCGGCTAGTAATTGCTGAATTTCAATAACCTTTTTTGAAGCGTGAAAATTTTCTTTAGCCGGTTTGTAAAAAACTCTATCGCTTTCTCTATCAATTTCTTTTATTTTCCCTTTTACTTTTTCTGGATCTAGAAAGTAAAGTAATAGCTTCAAATAATAATCGTACTCCTTTTTTCTAACGGTTTCTAAATGGACAATGTCTTCAAAAAGCCAGTCTTGCGCTTTTGACGGCACAATGTTTTCTAAACCACCATCCGGACTGTGAATTAATAGACAGCGTAATCTGCCGATTTCTGAGCTTACACTCAACCTAAAATCTGATAAATGTTTGTCCATAATTTTTAGCCGTCAAATACAAAGCTATCAGAATTTAAATCAAAAATTAAATAGCTCATAACAAGATTAGATTAATTATTTTTGCCGGATGAAATTTTTACAACAAGCCATTGTTAAGGCTTTCGCTGATATTTTTGAAACTGAAATCCAAGAAAATCAAATCAATTTAGAGCAAACAAAAAAAGAGTTTGAAGGCCATGCAACTTTTGTGGTTTTCCCTTTTGTTAAACATACCAAAAAATCTCCCGAGCAAACTGCCAATTTATTAGGCGAATACATCGAAAAAAACTGCGAAGACGTTGAAAGTTTTAATGTAATCAAAGGCTTTTTGAACTTGGTTTTAAGTGATTCCTACTGGCTTTCCATATTTAAATCAGAGGTTTTATCGAGTGATTTTGGATTTCTTCCGAAAAATGGAGAGAAGGTAATGGTTGAATATTCATCACCAAATACCAACAAACCTTTGCATTTAGGGCATGTGCGTAATAATTTATTAGGTTTTTCTGTCTCCAATTTATTAGCTGTTGCCGGATTTGAAGTGATTAAAGCCAATTTAGTAAATGATAGAGGAATTCACATCTGTAAATCAATGTTGGCCTGGCAAAAATTTGGCAATAGCGAAACTCCGGAAAGTGTAGATTTAAAAGGCGACCATTTGGTAGGAAAATATTATGTGATTTTTGATCAAGAATATAAAAAACAGATTAATGATTTAATTGCTGAAGGTAAAACCGAGGAAGAAGCTAAAAAGCAAGCTCCGCTGATTTTACAAGCACAACAGATGCTTTTAAAGTGGGAGCAAGGCGATGAGGAAGTGATTGCTCTTTGGAAAAAAATGAACGCTTGGGTTTATGCTGGTTTTGACGAAACTTACAAAAAGCTTGGTGTTAATTTTGATAAATATTATTATGAATCTGATACTTATTTATTAGGAAAAGATATTGTTGAAGAAGGTTTGCAAAAAGGAGTTTTCTTTAAAAAGGAGGATGGTTCTGTTTGGATTGATTTAACAGCCGATGGTTTAGACGAGAAGCTAGTGCGTAGAGCAGATGGAACTTCGGTTTACATAACGCAGGATTTAGGAACAGCACAATTGAAATATGATGATTTTAAAGTCGGTAAATCTATATATGTAGTTGGTAATGAGCAGGATTACCATTTCAAGGTGCTTTTCTTGATTTTAGAAAAACTGGGTAAAGATTGGGCAAAGGGTTTATACCATTTATCTTACGGCATGGTGGATTTACCATCGGGAAAAATGAAATCCCGTGAAGGAACAGTAGTTGACGCCGATGATTTAATCGATGAGATGAAAACCACAGCCAAAGAAAAAACAGAAGCTTTAGGTAAGGTTGATAATTTTGAAGAAGCAGAGAAAGATGCTTTGTATCAGATGATTGGGATGGGTGCTCTAAAGTATTTCTTACTCAAAGTAGAACCTAAAAAACGTTTGTTATTTGATCCTAAAGAGTCGATTGATTTTCAAGGGAATACTGGGCCGTTTATCCAATATACCCATGCCCGTATCAAATCTGTTTTAAAGAAAGCCGAGTTTAAAGATGGCGATATTGAATACCCAAATGCTTTAGGTGAAACTGAGGTTGAGCTATTGCAGCTCTTGAGCAAATATCCAGAAACAATCGCTCAGGCAGCTAAAGATTATAATCCTGCCGCAATTGCAAACTTCGCTTATGATTTAGCTAAAACTTATAACAAGTTTTACCAAACGGAATCTATATTAAAAGTTGAAGATGATTTACTTAAAGCGTTTAGACTACAGCTTTCATTGCATACTGCCAAAACGCTGAACAAGTCAATGTCGATTTTAGGAATTGAAATGCCGGAAAGGATGTAGGTTAGTAAACAATTTGTTTATAATCTGGAAGTTATATGTCGATTGAGTTACTATTTAATTTTTATTTTATTAGAGTTTACTTTGATTAAAAAACAAAAAAGTATTTGAGAAGCATTAATTTATACCCTGACACAGTCTAGGTTACACTCCCTTTGATGTCAAAAATAGGGGAGTGTAACATGAACTGTTTTGAATTACAAGCCGTTAACTTTCAGTAGTTTACCGGCTATGTCCTCCCATCTGTACAAATGAAACGTTTTGTCGTCACTCATGGCTACAAATAAACCATGCTTAAAGTCTTGGTTTAAAGGAACGGAAACCACGTCGGAACCATCACTTTGGTTAGTAGAAGCCTTTATAGTGGCAATAAGAACATGGTTATGAAGGTTTGCCTTTCCTTCCCGTTTATAAACCCTAAATTGGTTTGCACTTTGATCTGATACCAAAATGTAACCAGTCGTATCTGACGTTTTGTAAATACTGATACCCTCATTATCGTCTGTAAATCCCTCAGTTGCAAAAAGAGCTAATTCCGTATTTCCTTTGTCAGGATCCGCATAA
>DASSWV010000079.1:0-3594 GCA_035704545.1 Pelobium sp. | reverse complement strand
AGCCCGAGTAACGCTGGTTTTTAAGGCATGTTCTGCTCTCGTTTTTAGCTCTTTTAAAATGAGTGCAGATAACTCTATAGGCGTGTAAAAAGTATCTCCAACCTTAATTTTTACCAAACTTTCATCGTTGGCATCGTCAATTATCTTATACGAGAAATAATCTTTGTGCGACTGTAAGTCCTGATAGGAGCGACCTAACAATCGTTTCACAGAAAAAATGGTATTCTGTGGATCGTCAACTAAAAAAGCTTTAGCCTCGTCACCAACCAAAACTTCTCCGTTGCCATCAAAATGCACAATAGAAGGTACTAAAACGCCTTTTCCGGTGTCGTTAATTACTTTTGCGTTATTATCCGGATCAATAAAAGCCACCAAAGAGTTGGTTGTGCCTAAATCAATACCTACAATTATATCTTCTTTTTGTATAGAGCCTGTTGCTATATTTATCGAAACTTTTGCCATAATCTTTCTGTATGGGCAAATGTAAGATGTTTTGATAGAAAGCGTGTTATAAAATTGTCATGGCTTAATAATGATAGAATAGACTGAATTAATTTTGAATGAGTGAATGATAAAATACCGTGTTAAGTCTCAAATCTCCTATCTAACGTCTCAAATCTTTCTAAAATCAAACATTAATCTGACACTTAGTCTGCAAAAATTTTCAGTTTAAAAACTTTAGTACTTAACTTGTGCGCATTATTTAACAAGAACATAAAATCAAGATAAATCATGAAAATTACCGTAGTTGGAGCAGGAGCAGTTGGTGCAACCTGTGCTGATAACATTGCAAGAAGAGAATTATCAGAAGAGTTAATTTTATTAGACATCAAAGAAGGTTTTGCCGAAGGTAAGGCGATAGATATGATGCAAACGGCATCTTATTTAGGTTTTGATACTAAAATTAAAGGTGTTACTAACGATTATGCCGCAACTGCTGATTCTGAAGTGGTGGTAATTACGTCTGGTTTGCCTCGTAAACCGGGTATGACGCGTGAAGAACTGATTGGAACAAATGCAGGCATTGTAAAATCAGTGACCGAAAACATTTTAAAACATTCTCCAAACACCATCATCATTGTGGTTTCTAACCCAATGGATACCATGAATTATTTGACTTTAAAAACTTCTGGTTTACCTAAAGAAAGAATTATTGGCATGGGCGGTGCTTTAGATTCTGCTCGTTTCAAATATTATTTAAGTCAAGAGTTAGGTTGCTCACCGGCAGATTTAAACGCAGTTGTAATTGGCGGTCACGGTGATACCACCATGATTCCTTTGATTAACCATGCTACTTGGAACAGTATTCCGGTTTCTCAATTATTGAGTAAAGAACAACAAGATAAGGTTGTTGCAGCTACTATGGTTGGTGGCGCAACTTTAACAAAGTTAATTGGAACTTCTGCTTGGTATGCACCCGGTGCGGGAACAGCGGCAATGGTTGAAGCAATTGTACGCGATGAGAAAAAACTGATTTCTTGTGGTGTTGCTTTAGATGGCGAGTACGGACAATCAGATATTTCATTGGTTGTACCTGTTATTTTAGGTAAAAACGGTTGGGAAAAAATTATGGACTTTAAATTAAGTGATGCTGAACAAGCTGAATTTAACAAAAGTGCTGATGCCGTTAGAAACATGAATAACGTTTTGGATTTATAAAAATGAGCCTCACCCTAAGTCCCTCTCCGAAGGAGAGGGACTTTTCCTGTTTTATGGAAACATAATTTGGTTAGTTTTTAGTTAGTTAGCTTTTAATCTAATCTGTTTTCAGAACAATAAAAAACACTTTTAATCTACAATAACATTTTGCAGAACAACAACGCAGATAGCTCCCTCTCCTTCGGAGAGGGTTGGGGTGAGGCTATTCTCCCCCTCGAATTAATAGATTTACAAGGCGATGGCTTCCACCTTTTGGTGGATTTGTTGGTTTTTGGGCAAATTTTTAAGGCAGTTTTAGATACAGGCGCTTCAAAAAGTGCTTTTGATATGGAGATTATTTCTGGTTTAGCACCGGAAGACCAAATTGTACATGTGCCGGATCACCATGCAATTGGTTTAGGTACAACCACTATGGAGCGTTATTTTGTAATCTGTCCGGAACTTAAATTGGGCGATTTGATTATCAAAGATTATGAAGCACCGGTTTTTGATTTATCTGCGATAAAGTTTGCTTATGAAAAGCTAGAGTTACCACCAGTAATAGGTGTTTTAGGTGGCGATATTTTACACGAGTATAATGCCATTATTGACTATAGAAATCTGACGTTAACTTTGAAAGCTTAGTTGCATTATCAAAGTAAACGGTTATGAAAGCAGATATACACAACGAAGATGATGTAAAGTGGTTAGTCGATAAATTCTACGACAAAGTTATAGCAGATGAAACTCTGGGTTACATTTTCAACAACGTTGCAGCAGTGAACTGGGATCAGCATTTGCCAATCATGTATCGGTTCTGGAATTCTAATCTATTAGGCACAAGCGAATATAAAGGTTATGTGATAGATGTGCATTTTAAATTAAATGATAAAATTTCCCTATCAGAAGAACACTTTAACCGATGGAAAAATCTGTTCAATGAAACGGTTGATCAATATTTTGCTGGAGCTATTGCTGACTTGGCAAAAAGTAGAGCTAAAGCTGTTGCCGACTTAATGTTTTATAAAATCAACAATCTGTCTAACACAAAAAAACCGGAGTAAATTTGACGCGTCACCTTAAGGTACGAAAGGTCTCACATACAAAGTCTACCCATAGAATTTAATACTTATTTGTGTGATGTTTCACTGCGTTCAACATGACGAAAAGTTTAAATAATTGAGAATTGGAAATCCGGTTTCTTTTTAGAAGTTAGGTTTCAACACGTATTTCTCGTAGAACCTAAAAATATGTTCAGCCGCTTCTTCGGCAGTGTCAACCAATCTAAATAAATTCAAATCTTCTGGATTAATGTTATGCTCAGTTTCAAGCATTGTGGTTTTAATCCATTCAATTAAACCTTTCCAATAATCCACACCCACCAAAACAATGGGAAAACGGGCAATTTTACCTGTCTGGATCAAAGTCATCGCTTCAAAAAGCTCGTCCATGGTACCAAAACCACCGGGCAACACAATATAACCTTGAGAGTATTTCATGAACATCACTTTCCTCACAAAAAAATAATCGAAATCCAAAATTTTGTCCCTATCAATATATTGGTTGTTAAATTGTTCAAATGGGAGCTCAATGTTTATTCCTACAGATTTTCCGCCAGCTTCATAAGCACCTTTATTTCCAGCTTCCATTATCCCCGGGCCACCACCGGTAATTACTCCGTAACCTCTTTCGGTTAGTCTTCTGCCAATCTCTACTGCTGTTTGGTAATATTTATTTTCGTTTTTAGTACGGGCAGAACCAAAAATGGAAACGCAAGGACCAATTCTAGCCAACTTTTCAAAACCATCAACAAATTCGGCCATGATTTTAAAAATCTGCCATGAATCTGTTACCTTAATTTCTTGCCACGTTTTATTTTCAAACGCACTTCTTATTTTATCGTCGCCAATCATATTATATTCTTGTATCGTTTAAGCAATTTGTGTTTTTTTCTCG
>DASSWV010000036.1:0-2084 GCA_035704545.1 Pelobium sp. | reverse complement strand
TAAAATTAAATAATTAAGGTGTTTTTTAAATCCCTCCTTAAGCTCAGATTTTTTATTTTCCTCGCAATGTGCAATGTACTTTGCATCTGCCTTAGCTATAGAAATAAATTCTTTAAAAGATTTCTGTGCGTTTAAAAGGGGATGATAAGCTTTTAACGATTGCTTTATTGCGGCAGTGATAATTTTATTAGAGCGGTCGATTTTTACTTCTTTACGTTCAGATCGGTCGCAAATAATTGGCGTAATTTCATCGATACCAATTTCTGTAGCCTTTTCTAAAAACCACTCAAATCTATCAATGTTTTTAGTTGGAGCTACCGCTACGTGTAAATAATGGTTTCGTTTGCCAAATTCTTGTTGTGCATCAACAATATGTAACTCGGTTCTTTTGGGATGATCAGTGATAATCTCAGCAAGGTAGAAACCACCTTTCCCGTCAATCAAATTTACTTGATTACCTATCTTTAACCGTAAAACGCGGATGCAGTGCTTGCTTTCTTCCTCATTTAATTGGTAAATGGTGGATTTAATATCGGGCGTATAGAACAGATGCATGCTTTAGTGAAGGTCTACCTGTTCATCTTTTTCTACAAATAACTGCAATTTTACCGACTCAATATTCTGATCTACTTTTTTAAGGATTGTGAAAGTATATCCGTTAAAATCTTTTGTTTCTCCAACCTCTGGGATTTTACCGAAAATCTCGCTCAATAAACCAACAACGGTATCGTAATCTTCATCCTCAGGTAAATCATGAGGCAAAAACTCGTTCACATCATAAACTGTTGCGGAAGCTGTTACAATAAATTCATCATCTGAAACTTTCTCTACCAGGGGCTTTTCTTCATCGTACTCATCTTGGATATCCCCTACTAATTCTTCCACAATATCTTCCAGAGTTACCATTCCGGCAGTTCCACCAAACTCATCCAGTACAATTGCTATCTGAATTCGCTTTAGTTTTAACTCGGCCATCAAATCATTGATCTTCTTAGATTCGGGAACAAAAAGCGGTTTTCTTAAAATATCTTTTAAGTTGAACTCACCATGTTTTACTATCAAAGACAGGATATCTTTTGCATGGACAATACCCACAATTCTATCAATAGTTTCATCATAAACCGGTATTCTAGAATAGCCTTCGGAAATGATGGTATCCAATAATTCCTGTTGTGTATCGGATAGCTCAATTGCAGATATCTTGGTTCTTGGAACCATGATGTTTTTGACCACTCGCTCGTTAAAATCGAAAACGTTTTTAATCAACTCATGTTCTGCTTTATCAATCGCACCAGACTCTTTACCTTGGTCAAGCAAATACTGTAACTCTTCTGATGAATGTAGAGAATCATGTGCATTTGCCGCGTTAATTCCGAAAAGCTTTAAAATTAAATTCGCAAAGCCGTTTAACACATAAATGAAAGGTTTAAAAACAATGTAGAAAACCTGTAAAGGAAGTGCAATAGCCATTGTAGTGCCCACGGGACGTTGTATAGCTAATGTTTTAGGTGCAAGTTCCCCAAAAACGATGTGTAAAACCGTAATGATGGTAAAGGCAAATACATGACCTAAGGTGGTTGCTAAACTATCAGATATTGGTAATTCTAAAAAAGCAAAGATGTTTAGAACAAAACTCGACATTACACTTTCCCCAACCCAACCTAAACCTAGCGAGGCTAAAGTGATCCCTAGTTGAGTAGCGGCTAAATAACCATCGAGATGGCTAGTCATGTGCTTGGCCATGCCGGCCACTCTGCTGCCTGTTTTGGCTTTTATTTCTATTTGAGATCCACGAACTTTTACAATTGCAAACTCTGCTGCAACAAAAAAACCGTTTAATAAAACCAGGAATATGGTTAAAAAAATGTGAAATCCACTAATCTCGAGATGGGGGTCCATTGTTTATATTTTATTTCTATACGTAGAATTATATAATTCTATGCTTTCTTCAATCACTTTATAGGCATAACTTTTACCTAAAAGGTGCTCTATGGTGACATTCTTTTCTTCCAAGGCTTTATAATCCTGAAAAAATCGAACAACTTCTTTCATTGTATGCGGAGGCAGTTCTGCTAAATCTTCTA
>DASSWV010000002.1:0-3549 GCA_035704545.1 Pelobium sp. | reverse complement strand
AGGGTTTATTGCCGAAAAGCTCATCGGGCCTAAAGTTCCATCATAAGAAAAAGCACCTTTTTTATCCCGCAAGTTAAATGCAATATGGATATCTATCTTTCCTTTGCCCATGATATAGGTTTGCAGATAAGCATCAGCGGTGTGGTTTTTTTGTAACGATGCCGAATCGTTAGTGATGTTAAAAATCCGTCCATTCAACTTTCTGAAGTAAAGCGTTCCTTTAGCTGCAGTTTTTGGATTGTACTCTGCGTAAGCAATACTGGTGTTTCTTATAACTACCGTATCAGCAATCAGGTTCCACTTTAACCTTTTTAAGGCTAAATGGGGAAAATTCACACCTTTATCAATTGTTTTAGGAGGTTTTGCCCGATTTAAAAATACTTCAACTTTTCCGTTTACTAAGGCAACGTGGTTACTTTTAAGTTTTCGCCTATCTATTAACTGGTTGAAGTTGATATTGTTGACCAATATTGAATCGAAAGAAATTTTGTAACGTTCATTCTGTCTTTCAAACTGAGCAGTAAAATCCATTTCTCCCAACCGTGGAGCCAGCTCCATACCACTTATTTTTAATTGTTTTTTCTGTGACGATACATAAGCATGGCGGATTTTTATTTTATACAACGAATCTGTCGTTGCGTAGCTGTAATTGTTGATTTCTGCAATAATATCCTTAGTGCTGAAAATTCGGGTGCTATCTAAATGAGAAAGTGAATCCACTAAAATATCGTTTAAACGAATGTTCATCTGATCAAAAGCGGTAATCTTTGCTTTTTTAAACGATTGATCAATATACTTAAACTTTACATCGGTTAAAAAAATACTTGCGATTTTTAGCTCTTTTAAGGTCTTCTTTATCCTTTGATAAGGCGTTCGATTATCCTCCTTTTTTTCTGTCTGATTGTTAAGCTTTGTATAATAAACTGATAATTCGGGATTTTGGATGGTTATGTTTTTAATGTCGAGTTTTTTCTGTTGATAAACTTTTAAGGGTTTTATGTTTTTGAGTGACAGCTTAAAGACTTTTAGCGAAAAGATATTTTCAGGTGCGCTTTGCGAAGCTTTCATTTTCTCGTAAACCTCTAAATTTGGGCTAATTTCAATACTGTCAACTATGGCGCTGCCGGTAAGGATATTTACATCAATATCAGAGAATTTTACGGTATACAAACTATCACTGGCATCCACCAGCGCATCTTGTATGGCGGTGGTAAGCAAGGGTTTCCATTTTAAATTGATGTACCAAGCAACGCCTCCGGCTAATAAAATTAACACGCCAATAATTGCAGCAATCCATTTTAAGGTTTTATGTTTTTTCTTTGGCGTAGCTGTTTCGCTCATAGGTAATGTTTTTTCTTCTTATAAATCAATTACTATGCTACAAATTAGCGTAAACAATCAAATAACCAGTATAATAAATATTGTTAGGTTTTGATGGCGTGTTTTTTGGATAATAGGCCGTCAGTTCTTCTAAGCGTAACTTAAAAGTGTAATTTTCAAGTCTTTTTTCGATAGTTATCAAATTATTCGGGACTGATAAATAGTTTGACCTGTCTTTATTTGCTTTTAATGTTTTATTCTTATAAAGCGATTTTAAAACCTCATCTACATTAAAAACAATCTTTTTATTGTTTGAATTACTCAAAACCAAGTTGTAATCATCGTCAATCAAAAATGAATACACGCTACTGTCCAAAGAGAATGTTGGTTTTTTATCCCAAACATTATTAAGGTTGGAGTTTACCGCTACTACTGTTAAGGCATTTTCAACAACTATTACACCTTGCTCGGCGTTCATATAATTTTTCTGTTGTTTGTTTCGGAGATTTGCAGTAGCAATATTGCCCACATTTAAGCTAGTTAGCACAGTATCAGAAATTGATCGTTGGATATCCCATTGCCCGGCCCACTTGCCATTAGTTGTATCTCTATGTGTTGCCTCAATTGCCTGCAAGTCTATTTTAACAAATTTTTGTAGGCTTTCGCTCCCGTAATTTTCATTTAAATGACGAACCAGATTCCTGATTTCGTCATTTCTTTCTTCTGATGGCTTTTGTGCAATAAATGTTGCCAAACGTTGGCTTTGCGAATTGCGTGAAACACTTTTTATGCCCCAAGGTCCCAGTACAATCAACACTGAGAATACAAACAAACTAATGGGAACAATGCGGATTTGTTCTCGGCCTTTGATCAAAAAATACACGGTAATAAAAGTAAGCCACAAAGAAAGAACAATTAAGAAATAGCGGCTTTCGGTAATGCCATAATCTGAAACACGTTTGATAATGGCTACTGCTAAAAGCACCAATAAAGGCAACATTAACAAATAAAAGCTTTTGCTGTAAAGTTGAATCCATTTGTTGCCTTCTTGGTGTCTTATCGGGTGAACCAAAAGGATGGAAAGCATCCCAAAAACAGAATAGCCTAAAATTAAAATAGCTACAGAGCTATTTGGCAAGCTCCATTCTAAAATAATTTTAGCTTCATACGCCAAAAGAATCAATAAATATATACTGGCTAAAGGGACCAATACATATTGTGTAAAAACCTTTAATGCTTTTGGATAATTGGTTTCTGTGTTAAGGGAATTTAACGGCTGAGGGATGCCCGCCAAAAAGAAAACGGTGTTAAAAACACCAACAATCACTATCCATAAACGGATGTAAATTTCACTATCCCAGCGGACGTTGAACAACGTTTTGATACTCAATAAAGCAACACTTAAGCCGACAAAAAGCACTGCACTGTACAAAGCCGAGGTGGCAAACCGTAGAAAGAACGTTTTGTTCATCTGCCAAAAGCCCACTTCTTTACCGAAGCCAGAAAATGCAGAAAACGAGACGAGCAAGTGAAAAGCGAAGCCTAAAGCCAATAAAACAAAAACATCTGCTTGGCGGATTGCTGGATGCAGTGTGAAATAAATTAGAACAAGAATTAGCAGGACGGTGGCGTTTGCGATTATTTTTTTTGTAACGCTAACAAAAGTGGTTTCTGCGTAAAGCGAAAAAGCAATGGACAGTGCTAAACCAAAATTGCCTAAGTAAATAAGTTTAGCCAACAATTGTTCTGCAACAAAATCATGACTGTTATAGGAAAGTACTAAAGCTGCTATTGTAGCAATTACGGCATATAAAATTGGGAGTGCAAACCTTTTACAAACTGCCAGAAACGAGTGCCAAAGTTGATTGAGTGAAGGAAATTTCATCGCTTTAATTTCCCTAAATATAATAATTTTAGTTTACCAATAATTTATAACCTTTTCCATGAACATTGATGATTTCAACCTTCGGATCTTCTTTTAAATATTTGCGTAGTTTGCTTAAAAACACATCCATACTTCTGCCGTTGAAGTAATTGTCATCATGCCAAATTTGTAGAAGTGCTTCTTCGCGGGTAAGTACATCGTTGAGCTTTAAACATAAAAGACGCAGTAATTCTGCCTCTTTGGTACTCACTTTTTGCTGTTGCCCATCTCTAGAAATAACCTGTGCCTGAAAATCAAAAGTATAAGTGCCAATTTCAAAAACGGTTGGTTTTGGTTCGTCATTT
>DASSWV010000581.1:0-2003 GCA_035704545.1 Pelobium sp. | reverse complement strand
CAGAGAAGTTAAGCCCGCCAGAGCCGATGGTACTGCGGTAACACGTGGGAGAGTAGGTCGGTGCCGGTTTTTATTCAATGCCTGAGAGACGGCGGAAACAAGACCAGGGCCCCCATCCAAAAGATGGGGGCCTTTTTTGTGAAACAAAGGTTGCTCTTACAGCTAATAATAAGGGGATAATTCGATACCTACGAGACCAGTAGATACTTCAAAAAATTGGCTGAGCGGTTGACGACTTATAATAAAGATTTTTATTCAATAACTCATTTCAACTATCTTCTCCACATCTGTTGGGCTTAGTCTTTTATGTTCTCCAATACCCATCCAACCTCTTTCAGTAAATCTTTTAGCTATTTTTTGAGCAGTTCCTTGATAATCAGGTGTATAGTTGGAAAGTTTGGTGTCAATACCTAAAGATTTGAAAAATTCTTCTGTTTTATAGATAGCGGCTTTCGCAATTGCATCAGTATCGCCTTCCGTGATTCCCCAAACTCTTTTTCCATATTGTGCTAATTTCTCTCTTTTACTTTCGAAGTTGTAACGGTAGTGGTTTGGAGCTATTATCGCTAGCGTACGAGCGTGGTCTATTCCGAATTGTGCAGTAAGCTCATGTCCGATAGCGTGAACGGCCCAATCTCCTGGTACACCTTTTTGTATTAAGCCATTTAAGGCCATTGTACAGCACCACATAAAGTTGGCTGCGGCGTTATAATCTGAAGCGTTGTTGGTAATTACCGGGGCTACTTCAATAAGACTTTGCATAATGCTTTCGGCGAATCGATCTTGTAAAGAAGCAGCGGTTGGATAAGTCATATATTGTTCCAAAACATGAGTAAAGGCATCCGCCACGCCATTAGCTAGTTGTTGTTGTGGAATAGATTTGACAACGTCAGGGTCTAGGATAGAAAATTGAGGGAATAATCCGGGGCCACCCATTCCCAATTTTTCTACGGTTTCTTTGCGGGTAATCACAGAGCTTGAATTCATCTCAGAACCTGTTGCAGGCAAAGTGAGCACTGTTCCAAAAGGTAAACCTATTTCGGTTCTTTTTGCATTTTTTAATATATCCCAAGGGGTGTTACCTTTGTATAGAGCTGCAGCAGACAAAAACTTTGTTCCATCAATTACAGAACCACCACCAACCGCCAACATAAAAGTGATGTTTTCTGATTTAACAATCTTTAGCGCATCTATTAAAATTTCATATTCTGGATTTGCGGGAATGCCACCAAACTCAACAACTTCAAAGTTCTTTAAAGCATTTTTTACCTGTTCGTATATTCCGTTTTCTTTGATACTTCCTCCACCATATAGCATCAATACCTTTGCTTTTAAGGGAATTTCTGTAGCAAGCTTCTCTATTTGACCTTTACCAAAAATTATTTTAGTAGGATTCTTAAATTCGAAATTTAACATTTTAATTTTTTATCGTTATTTTAAACTTACAACATCTTGTGTGTCATATTGTTTCTTACATATCACACTTTTACTACCATTTTACCTTTGTTCTTTCTATCGAATAAATCGATCAGCCACTTTAAAACCAGAGTTTTAGAATCTATTACTTCCGCAATTATGCTTGACTGTAAAGACTCATGTAGTGGTGTGATGTAAGATTTTACATCGCTCATTCTCCCTCTTAAATAGGGATCAACAGAAACATACAGAGTTTTAACAATACTTCGCCTTTGTTAACAGGGGGCATTTCCGCTTCAGCAAATTTAAAATCTGTTAGTGTCGCTTTCCCCACTGGACGTTTATCCAATAAAATTACTTTATTCATTTTAGTTTAAATATTTAGATGCTATTTGGTTTTGAACAATTACCAAGCCACTGAACCCTTGTTCAAACGTAGGGTTTGTCAGGGCAAACGCATCATAATTCACAAAATTCGGCAATAAAAAACAGTAATTAAAGTTTAATTCTCGCTTGATTGTCTGCTTAAAAATACGTATATTATACTGATAATCAGTATTTTAATTCATGTTTTATGGCGGGTAAAT
>DASSWV010000553.1:0-2317 GCA_035704545.1 Pelobium sp. | reverse complement strand
CTTTGCTGATGTTTTGGCCATTTGCATTAAAGAAAATGCGGCTTCCATCATTCTAGCTCCGCCAGACTTAGAAATCATTAAAAAAGGAATTTTATGTTTGATGCAGTAATCAATGCTTCTTGCAATTTTTTCGCCCACCACAGAACCCATTGAACCGCCAATAAAACTAAAATCCATACAGGCAATTACTAAATCCTGTCCTTCAATTTTTCCGTGTGCGGCTCTTAGAGCATCTTTTAATCCTGTTTTTTTGTACGATTCTGCCAAACGCTCCGGATACGTTTTATTGTCTGTGAAATTTAAAGGATCGCCAGAGGTTAAATTACCAAATAGCTCAACAAAGCTATTGCTGTCAAAAAGCACCTCGAAATATTCTTTAGAGCCAACTCTTAAATGATAATTACAGTATTGGCAAACGTATTTATTTTCAACTTGTTCAGAATAGTGTAATGCTTTTTTACAGTTAGGGCATTTGTTCCAGACTCCGTCGGGGGCTTCTTTTTTCTCTTCGGTAGAAGTGGAAATGCCTTTTGTATTTCTTTTAAACCAAGCCATATATTAAAATAATGTGGCTACAAAGAAACAAAAATTTGATGAAATTGTTAAAATCTTCTGTTTAAGTCTTAAATAGGTAGCTTCCAGCTTTATTTATGGCTTATTCTTAAGCATTTGATATTTTTTTATAACTTCGAGCCTAAGAAACAATTAATAAAATGAGCTTAAAAGATTTTAAAGGAGTTATTACAGGAGACCAAGTTCAAGAACTTTTTGAGGTTGCAAAAAAACATCAATTTGCCTTGCCTGCTGTAAATATTATTGGAACTGATTCTTTGAATGCAGTTTTAGAAACAGCAAAGGCTGTAAATTCACCGGTTATTGTGCAACTTTCAAACGGTGGTGCACAGTTTTACGCAGGTAAATCATTACAGAATGATAAACTACAGGCTTGTATTTTAGGAGCTATCTCTGCCGCACAACATGTACATTTAGTTGCCGAGCATTATGGTGTTGCAGTTATTTTACATACAGACCACTGCGCTAAAAAACTATTGCCTTGGATAGATGGATTATTGGATGCCAGCGAAAAGCATTTTGCACAACACGGTATTCCACTTTTCTCGTCTCATATGATTGATTTATCTGAAGAGCCAATCGAAGAAAACATCGAGATCTGTAAAACTTACCTTGAGCGTATGAGCAAAATGGGGATGACTTTAGAGATTGAATTAGGAGTTACTGGTGGCGAAGAAGATGGGGTAGATAATACCGAGGTTGATTCATCTAAATTATATACACAACCAGAAGAAGTTTCTTACGCTTACGAGGAATTAAGCAAAATTAGCGACAAGTTTACCATTGCGGCTGCTTTTGGTAACGTACATGGTGTGTACAAGCCAGGTAACGTAAAATTGCAACCTGTAATTTTAGATAATTCACAAAAATATGTGAAAGAGAAATTTAACCTAAGCGCAGAAAAACCAATCAATTTTGTTTTCCATGGTGGTTCTGGTTCTTCGCAAGAAGAAATTAGAGAAGCTATTTCTTACGGCGCAATTAAAATGAACATTGATACTGATATGCAGTGGGCAATGTGGGAAGGTGTTTTAAATTACTACAAATCAAAAGAAGCTTATTTGCAAGCGCAGATTGGTAGCCCAGATTGTGATGACTCTCCAAACAAAAAATATTATGATCCACGCGTTTGGTTAAGAAAAGGCGAGGAGCAGTTTGTGAAGAGATTAACTGAAGCTTTCGGTGATTTGAATTGCTTGGATGCAAGTTCAAAACTGTAAGTTTTTGAGCTTATAAAATTTAAAGAGCCACCTTATGGGTGGCTTTTTTTATGGGTATTACGTCTATATAAGAGAGATGTCACCCTGAGCGGAGTCGAAGGGGATGCTTCGACTCCGCTCAGCAGGACAAAACGGCTCTGCTTATAGTCTAATTAATAAATAATTATAAAAAACGTAAATGGTAGCATTGAGCGAAATAGCTCATTCTGCAACAAATTGCTTTACTGCACAATTCTACTCAGCACATTAGAACTCAATGCCTGGCCACGGGTGCCAATTGCCGTTACTTTGCAGTACACACGTTTCCCAATTTCCATATTTGCAAAAACAAACTCGCTACTGGATGAACCTCTTGCGCTCCATTTACTTTCAACACTGTAAGGTTCTGGCGTGTACTCGTAATTATAAGAGCGAGCCACCCTTACTGGTTTAATAGAGAGCCTTAACTCGCCCGGGTTAGGGCCGTCTGTAAGTTTAAAATCTGTAGGTGCAGTAAGCTGACTGCGGGTTGGCGTTTCCACTGA
>DASSWV010000577.1:0-4461 GCA_035704545.1 Pelobium sp. | reverse complement strand
CAGAGAAGTTAAGCCCGCCAGAGCCGATGGTACTGCGGTAACACGTGGGAGAGTAGGTCGGTGCCGGTTTTTATTCAATGCCTGAGAGACGGCGGAAACAAGACCAGGGCCCCCATCCAAAAGATGGGGGCCTTTTTTGTGGAGCAAAGGTTTTCTGGCAATGTGGAGCATGTGGACATTGTGCGGACAGGGTACGGGAGCTTGCCTATTTTCTCTTCTGGATAGAAAGCAGAAATAAACTGGATTGCAGCGGATACCAGCCTGTGGTTAATGCCTGTGGCGTATGAGCGGAAAGCGAGAGTGCCAGTAGTTAATGCACTGCAGCATCTTTTCAAAAAATTAGTCCACAAAAAAAGTCGGCTAAGTAATTGCCGACTTTGGATTTTATTTGTGAAATACGCTTTTTAAGCTATTATCTTTTTAATTTCACTTTCAATTTTAGAATGAGTTACCTCACTAACTTTAACCAGTGGCAAACGTAGGTTATCCTGGCAGATGCCCAAAGTTTTCATCCCTGCTTTAACACCCGCTGGATTGCCTTCGATGAAACATAGGCGTGTAAATTCTAAAAGATTAAAATGGGTCTGGTGTGCGCTTTTAAAATCACCAGCAAGGCAATTGCGTACCATAGTGGAGAGTTGTGCTGGAACCGCATTCCCTATTACGGAAATAACACCCACAGCACCCAAGGAAATCATCGGCAATGTTACTGGATCATCACCTGAAATCAATAAAAACTCTTTTGGTTTATGAGCAGCAATTTCATTAAAAATATCAAAATTACCAGAAGCTTCTTTTACACCTAATATATTTTTTACGTTTTTAGCTAAACGCAATGTGGTTTCTGCCGACATGGTAACGCCTGTACGACCGGGAACATTATATAGGATGATTGGTAGCTTACTAGCTTCTGCAACTGCTTTATAGTGCTGATATATACCTTCCTGATTTGGTTTATTATAATAAGGAACTACCGAAAGTATAGCATTATAACCATCCAAATCAAATTTGCTTACCGCTTTTACTGTTTCTGCAGTGTTGTTGCCGCCGATACCTGCCATTAATGGAACACGGCTATTGGTTACTTTTGCAGTAAACTCAAAAATATCTTTTTTTTCTTCGCTGGTTAAAGTGGCAGATTCGGCAGTTGTGCCCATTACCACAATGTACTCCACTTTGCCACTAATTAGGTGCTCTATGGTTTTCTCTAAAGCGTTATAATCAACACTTCCATTTTCAAGAAAGGGGGTAACCATAGCTACTCCTGTTCCGATAAACATGCTCATTTTATTTTATCTAAATAGTATTTTAATTCAGTATTGAAACCGCTGATACTTTGTTGTTGGGTGGCTAACATAAAATCATAAATAGCGGAGTTCTTTTTGTGATATGCTCCCACTTTAAAAAGTGATTTTGAAAGTGCGGTAATGTAAACCAATGGAAAACAAATTTCGGTGCACAAGTTAATCAGAATATCAAACTCATTGTTTACAAAATTGATTATTTTTTCGCGTTTGGGTATGAAATTCCAGTTTACATCTTCACTGGTAATCAACTGGATATTGGTATTGGACAAAGTTTTTAGGCTGATGTTAGATGTAAATGCTAACAGACGTACTTTTTTATTTGCTTTTTGAAACTCAAGCGCAACCTTTTCAACCTCATCCAATTGTTTTTGATTGTTTATAGTTACCAAAATGCCAATGTATTGAGCTGTTTTAAGTGAAACAGATTTGTTTTTTCTGCTTATTTTTTTGATTTCCTGCTTTAACTTATAAAATCCTGATTTTATTCTGTATTTACTTAATAATTCTCTCATTTTATTAGTTCTAACAAATCCTGCGCTGTAATAATGGGGATCTGTAATTTGTTTGCTTTTTCTAATTTAGCTGGGCCCATGTTTTCGCCAGCTACAAGGTAATTTAATTTGGCAGATATGCTACTCAAAATTTTACCGCCATTAGCTTCAATGATGTCTTTAAGTTCTTCTCTGCTGTAACCTTCAAAAACACCCGAAATGATAAAGGTTTTGCCTGCTAAATTTTCACTTTGCAAAACTACTTCCTTTTCTTCGATTTCAAAACTTAAACCTGCTTGCTTTAGTTTTGTTAACTCTGTTTGATGTTTGGGATTTGCAAAATATTCAATTACGCTTTGCGCAATACGTTCACCAATTTCATCTGCAGTAATTAATTCTTCAAAACTTGCTTCGCTAATGCGTTCAATCGTTTTAAAATGTTTTGCCAATTTTTGCGCAACGGTTGCCCCTACATAACGTATTCCTAAACCAAATAATACTTTTTCGAATGGCATTTGTTTAGATTTTTCAATTCCTTCAATTAAGTTGGTAATTGATTTCTCGCCAAAACGCTCTAAGCTTTTTAAACCCTCCTCATGGTTTTTTAGTGAATAAAGATCGCTAATATGGTTTAAAAGGTTTCTTTTATATAATGTTTCAACCGTTTCTGAACCTATACCGTCTATATTCATTGCTTTACGGCTGATGAAATGCTGTATGCGACCAACAATTTGTGGTGGACAGCCTTCATCATTTGGGCAATAATGCACCGCTTCGCCTTCTGTGCGTACCAAAGGTGTATTACACTCGGGGCAGTTATGGATATATGCTATTTTTTGAGCACTCGGCAGTCTTTTATCCAAGTTTACCTGGATTACTTTTGGGATAATTTCTCCGCCTTTTTCTACTAAAACGGTATCTTTCTCATGTAAATCTAATCGTTCAATTTCGTTGGCGTTGTGTAAAGTTGCCCGTTTTACCGTGGTTCCGGCTAGTAAAACAGGTTTTAAATTGGCGACTGGCGTAACTGCACCTGTGCGCCCGACTTGGTAAGTTACTTTTTCTAAAACTGTTTCAACTTCCTGCGCTTTGTATTTATAGCTGATGGCCCAACGTGGCGATTTTGCGGTAAAACCTAATTCCTGTTGTTGTGCGTAGCTGTTTACTTTTAGTACAATTCCATCGATATCGTAACTTAACTTAAACCTTTTTTGCTCCCAGTATTGGATAAAATCTAAAACATCCTGAATGTTGTTACACAATTTACTTTCCTCAGAAATTTTGAATCCCCAACTTTTTACTGCTTGTAAACTTTCCCAATGGGTTTTAAACGGATTTTTATCGCTGTAAAAAAAATACAGAAAGCAATCTAAAGGGCGTTTGGCAACTTCTGCAGAATCCTGCATTTTCACCGTTCCAGAAGCAAAATTACGTGGATTGGCAAAAGCTGGTTCTCCGTTCTCCATACGTTCTAGATTTAACTTTTCAAAAGCTGCATGATGCATAAAAACTTCGCCACGGATGTCAAATTCATCAGGCATTTTATTGCCATGCACCGCAGTTGGAATGGTACGGATGGTTTTGATGTTTGCAGTAACTTCATCGCCTTTGGTTCCATCGCCACGGGTAACTGCTCTAGAAAGTTTGCCGTTTTCGTAAGTCAAGCTCATGGATAAACCATCAAATTTTAACTCGCAAACGTATTCAAAATTATTACCAATTGCTTTTTTAATGCGCTGGTCAAAATCGAGCAGGTCCTGTTCGTTGTAAGTGTTCCCTAACGACATCATCGGCCATTTGTGCGCTACCGTTTTAAAGTTTTTGGTAATTTCCCCACCTACTTTTTGCGTTGGCGAATTAGAATTTAAGAACTGCGGATTTGCTTTTTCTAAAGCTTCCAGTTCTTTCAGTTTCTGATCAAATTCATAATCAGAGATGGTAGGCATAGCCAGCACATAATAGTTGTAATTATGCTGTTGAAGCTCTTTTACTAATGACTCAATTTCGGCTTTAATATCGTTACCAGACATAGCAACGAAGATACATTTTTACGAGATTAAATCCCTAAAACGGCCTTCAATTTTGGATAACCGGTTTTACTTACCGGAATCTTTTGCCCAGTTTTTAAAATCAGTAGATGTCCGTCTTTTTCGTAAGCTTCAATTTTAGTGATATGATCAATTTTTACGATGTTGGAACGGTGGACACGGACAAATAAATTTGGATTCAGATTTTTTTCGAAGAAAGCAAGCGTTTGGTTTTTTAGAAATTCACCCTCGGCAGTGTAGATTTTTACATAATCATCATCGGCAATTATGTGCGTGATATCATAAATAGAGATTACCTTTATTTTATTGCCTAGTTTAATTACGATACGTTCGTTTTGAGTTTGGTTTGTTGAGGAAACAGCTTCTACAATATTTTTTACAGGTTTACTTTGTTCTTCTTTATTAGCGGATAAAAATTTGTCCATCGCTTTTTTAAATCGCTCTTCATTAAACGGCTTTAAAAGGTAATCCACGGCGTTTGCTTCAAAAGCTTTGAGGGCAAATTCATCAAATGCGGTGGTAAAAATAATTGCAGGTAATTCGTCCAATAACTCCAAAAGCTCAAAACCTGTAATTTTAGGCATCTGTATATCTAAAAAAACCAGTTGAGGTTGA
>DASSWV010000445.1:0-2078 GCA_035704545.1 Pelobium sp. | reverse complement strand
AAAGCTTACCGCTCAGTTTGGAGATAAATTTACATCGCCAACCGAGCCTTTTGGTTTACTTACTTTTGAAACCACTGCGGATATTATAGCCGAATTATTGGCTTTCTTAAAAAATGATGAAGAACTGAAGTTCATCTATTTAACAGATATTACCGCAGTTCACTATCCAGAAGAAACCAATGCACTTTGCGTAGTTTACCATCTGCACAGTTTACAAAATAACGTTAGGGTTCGCATAAAAGTTTCTATCCCGGTTTCAAACCCAACAATCCCTACCGCAACTACCTTATGGGAAGGCGCAAACTGGATGGAGCGTGAAACTTACGATTTCTTTGGGATTCAGTTTGTTGGGCATCCAAATTTGGTAAGGATATTAAATGTGGATGATATGACGGTTTTCCCGATGAGGAGAGAATACCAATTGGAAGACCCGAACAGAGTAGATAAAAAAGATTTTTTCTTTGGACGTTAAGTAAAATAAATGAGCAATTTTATAACAGAAACAACGCCAAACAGACCAGTTTATGTAGATAACGACCCGCAAAGCGAGTTAACTACCTTAAATTTGGGGCCCACCCACCCAGCCACACACGGAGTTTTCCAAAACGTGTTACAAATGGATGGGGAGCGTATTGTAAGCGGAGTTTCTACCATTGGTTATATTCACAGAGCTTTTGAAAAAATAGCCGAACACCGTCCATTTTACCAAATTACCACACTTACCGACCGGATGAACTACTGCTCGTCCCCCATTAACAATATGGGCTGGCACATGACGGTTGAAAAACTTTTAGGTATAGAAACGCCAAAGCGGGTAGATTATTTAAGGGTAATTGTAATGGAACTAAGCCGTATCACAGACCATTTAATCTGTAACGGTATTTTAGGTGTTGATACAGGCGCATTCTCTGGTTTCCTTTATTTGATGGAGGAACGTGAACATATTTACGAGATTTTTGAAGAAATATGTGGTGCCCGTTTAACTACAAATATCGGCAGAATTGGTGGTTTTGAGAGAGATTTCAACGACATTGCTTTTGCAAAACTGAACAAGTTTTTAGAAAAGTTTCCACCGATATTAAAAGAGTTTGAAGCACTTTTCAACAGAAATAGAATTTTTATAGAACGTACCTCGGGCGTTGGTGCAGTTACTCCGGAAGTTGCTTTAAATTACAGCTGGAGCGGACCAATTTTAAGAGCTACGGGTGTTGATTATGACGTTCGTGTAAACGAACCTTATTCTTCTTACCAAGATTTTGATTTTGAAATTCCAGTTGGAACCACCGGTGATGTTTACGACCGTTTCATCGTGAGGAACGAAGAAATGTGGCAAAGCTTAAGAATCATTGAACAAGCATTAGAAAAACTAAAAGGCGAGCCAAAAGGTGTTTTCCATGCTGATGTTCCTGAGTTTTACTTACCACCAAAAGAGCAGGTTTATAACAATATGGAAGCCCTAATCTATCACTTTAAAATAGTGATGGGCGAAGTAGATACGCCAAAAACAGAAGTTTATCATGCTGTTGAAGGTGGTAACGGAGAGCTAGGTTTTTATTTGATTAACGATGGCGGCAGAACGCCTTACCGTTTACATTTCCGCAGACCAAGTTTCATTAATTACCAAATGTATGCGCCAATGAGCAGTGGAATGTTATTGTCCGATGCCATTATTAACATGTCTAGTTTAAACGTAATAGCAGGAGAATTAGATGCTTAGAGTAGAAGATACAAACGCGGTAGAATTTTCGGCTGAGTTATTAGCTAAATGCAATGAAATTATCAGCCGTTATCCGGAAGGAAAGCAAAAATCGGCTTTGTTGCCAATTTTGCATGAAGTACAAGCCGTTTTCGGTTGGTTGAGCGCAAACGCAATGGATAAAGTAGCCGAGATTTTAAATATTAAGGATATTGAAGTTTACGAAGTCGCTACTTTTTATACACAGTACTTTTTAAAACCACAAGGCAAATATGTTTTGGAGGTTTGCCGTACCGGACCTTGCTGTTTAGTAGGAGCCGAAAAACTGATGGATTACATTGGCGAAAAGTTGGGCGTAAAAGAAAATGAAGTTTCTGCAGAC
>DASSWV010000281.1:0-8395 GCA_035704545.1 Pelobium sp. | reverse complement strand
ATTTGGCACACCAATATGCTCAAGACGTTTACACCAATAGTGGCTATACATTAATTAGGCCGTATAGAGATTTGTTTTTAGCAGCTACAGAAAGTGCGGCCAGAAGCGAGATGATGATGTTGGTACAAGCTGGCCCAGGGGGAAATAATGAATATATATTGGCCGCATTTTTAAACGGTCCAAGAGGTAATGTCGCAAATGCCGGAGGCACCTATGGTTGGATGCGCCCAGTAATAGATTTATATGATAAATACAATGCAAATGACCCACGCAAAGCGCATAATTTCTCTGGTAATATCAGAGATGTTAACCCTGTAGTAATCAACGGGCTTACTTATTTTACGCCTGACCCCGTGAACGCCAATTTTGGTAATCTTAACTTAGCTAAGTATAGAGAGGCTGACCCTTCAAGTAAAACAAGTAGAGGTATCTCCAGCTTTGCAGGAGAAACTGATTTTGGAATCTTACGCTTTGCGGATATAATATTGATACTAGCTGAGACCCGGTTTAAAAAAGGTGATGAACTAGGTGCAAGGGCACTTCTAAGAGAAGTGAGGTTAAGAGCCTGTGAGGATAATCTTACCAAACTAAATCAGATAACTACAGCCTATTTCAAACCAGATTTTATGCAAGAATTGATGGACGAACGCTCTCGTGAACTATGTGGAGAAGGTTGGAGGCGTTTTGATTTAATTAGAACCAATACCTTAAAAAGCACAGTGGAGAATTTAAGGGAAACTGGTTCTCCTACCAATGTTCAAAATGTGCCTGAAATAAAATTGAACTTTGAAGACCATAAAATCTTTTATCCTATTCCCACAAGAGAACGCGAGTTAAATAAAAACTTAACTCAAAATGAAGGATACCCCGTATCACTCAATTAAATCTAAAAATCCATAGTGCATACTAATAGCACTATGGATTTTTTATAGTCATTCATTGTTGTAAAAATCCCGAAATTTTAATAGCCAAATTCTAATGAAAACCTTTAAAAGCAGATTGATTATCTTCCTTTTACTCGCATTTAACTTAAATGTATCAAATACAAGTGCTTTAGAAGTTATAAACATTAAGCCTATTGCAAATGATATGACACCAATAATAAGAAACTTGTTGGCTAATGTAAAAGATAAAGACATCAAACTAATTTTTGAAGCAGGCACCTATAAGTTTTTGCCTAACCTTGCTAAAGAACGATATTGCTTTATTACCAATCATGAAAACGGTTTAAAACGCATCATTTTCGATTTTCAAAACTTTAACAGTGTGCAAATCGAGGGAAATAACGCAAAATTTATATTTCATGGTTTATGTGCACCTTTTGTATTTGACAATTGTAGTGCATTAAGTATGAATAACTTAACTATAGATTGGGATACCCCATTTGATTTTTTAGGCGAAGTAGTTGATGTTAACCCAACAGAAGGTTGGCGAGATATAAAACCAATAAACATTGGCGTTAATTGGACTGTACAAAATGGCCAGCTAAAGTTTCCAAATATAGACGGTCTTGTTTTTTTAGAACCTGGACATACCCTTGCGTTTGATGCTAAAACAAAGGCAGTTGCATATGGAGCTTGGGATATAAATAGTAAACCTAGCAAAGTAGAAAAATTAAAAAACGGAAATCTTAGGTTTCACGAAAAACTCCGGAGATACCCAACAATCGGCTCTTTACTAAACTCTAGCGGGGTTACCAGTCAAAACAGATATTCAGCAGCAGTTTGGGGAACTGCCTCTAAAAACATTTTACTACAAAGTGTTATTATTAACTATTCTTTGGGTATGGGCTTTATGTTTGAAAAGTGTGAGAACGTTACGCTTAAAAAATGTGGGGTATACTTACCAGATAATACCAATAGAGTAGTGGCTAGCAATGCCGATGCTACCCATTTCTGCAATTGTAAAGGAGATATTTTAATAGAAGATTGTAGGTTTGAAAACATGTTAGATGATGGCACCAATGTACATGGTGCTTACGCAATAGTAGACAAAATTATTAATAAAAACACCTTACGCACTAAGTTTGGACATTTCCAGCAAAAAGGCTTTTCATTTGCAAATGTATCAGATAAAATATGGTTTGTACAACAGCCAAACACCCAGAGAGGTGTGGAAAATGAGGTGTCAGAAGTTAATGTTATTAATGACGAATACACAGAAATAGTTTTTAAAAGCCCATTACCTAAAGATTTAAAAACAGGTGATATTTTAGAAAATAAAACGTGGAACCCCACTTTTACCATGAGAAACAGTGTGGTTAGAAATAACAGAGCAAGAAGCATAGTTTTAAAATCTCCTTTAAAAATAGTTATAGAAAACAACGTGTTTTCTTCTATGATGTCTGCAATACTTTTAAGAGGAGAAACTTTTTTTTGGTACGAGTCTGGCGCAGTTAATGATTTATTAATTCAAAACAATCGTTTTATAAATGTTGCACACGGTGGGCCAGAGCATGCCGTATTAAATATTGCACCACGTTTGGGTAAATCATTTAACCAATCACAAATTTATGATCAAAACATAAAGTTTATTAACAATAAAATTGAAACTTTTGACAACCGAATTGTTTGGGCAAACCGTGTAAATAATCTGCTAATTAAAGGAAATACGATTAAAAGAACATTTGATTTTCCGCAGCAGTACCCTAATGCACCAATGTTCGATTTTACAAATTGCAAAAATATTCAGCTAGCAGATAACACAGTAATTGGTAGTTATCCTCAAATAATAAAGACAGACGAAACATCTAAAAGCACTTTAAAAGTATCAGGAAATAAAGGATTTTAGACAACCCTCAAGTACAATTATCATCAGATTATGAAAAAATTAGCTTTATTAACATCAGCACTAGCAATAGTCTCACTATCAGCCTGTAAGCAAAATAACAAAGCGGAAAGTGATAAAAAACCGAACATAATTTTAATTTATATTGATGACTTAGGTTATGGTGATGTTAGTGCTTATGGAGCAACAGCTGTGAAAACACCCAATGTAGATTCTTTGGCCAGCAACGGCTTAAAATTTACCGATGCACATTCCTCTGCTTCAACTTGTACACCTTCTCGTTTTTCTTTACTAACCGGAAGCTATGCTTTTAGAAATAACGCTGCAATTTTACCTGGCGATGCACCTTTGATTATAAATCCAGAACAAGAAACCATTGCAGATATGCTAAAAAGTGCAGGTTATAAAACCGGTGTAGTAGGAAAATGGCATTTAGGTTTAGGCGATGGCAAACCAGATTGGAACGGAGTGATAAAACCCGGGCCTTTAGAAATAGGTTTTGATTATAGCTTTTTAATTCCTGCAACACCAGATAGGGTGCCAACTGTATTTGTAGAAAACCATCGTGTGGTTAACCTAGATCCAAAAGATCCAATTCAAATAGATTACGATCAAAGAATTGGAACCGACCCAATTGGTTTAGATGACGAAGAAGCTTTAAAGATGAAGGCTGATACCCAACACAGTGGCACCGTAGTAAACGGAATTAGTAGAATTGGTTTTATGAGTGGTGGGCATTCTGCTTATTGGAAAGACGAAGAATTTCCGAATGTTTTAACAGCAAAGGCCACTGATTTTATAACACAACATAAAGACGAGCCATTTTTCCTATACTTCTCTTTGCCAGATATTCATGTACCCAGAGCTCCAAATCAAAAATTTGTAGGCTCAACAAATATGGGACCCAGAGGTGATGCCATTGTGCAAATGGATTGGATGACGGGTCAAATCATGAAAAAATTAAAAGAATTGAATCTTGACCAAAATACTTTAATCATTTTCTCTAGCGATAACGGCCCTGTATTAGATGATGGTTATGCAGACCAAGCAGAAACAAATATAGGAAGCCACAAACCAGCAGGAGATTTTAAAGGAGGTAAATATAGTGCTTATGAAGGCGGAACAAGGGTGCCTACAATTGCCTATTGGCCAGCAAAAATAACTGCCGGAGTAAGCGATGCCTTAATAAGTCAAGTAGATTTTTTTGCAACATTAGCAAAATTGGTAGGTGTAGAAATTAAAGCAGAAGCAACAGCTCCAGATAGTTTTGAAATGCTGGATGTTTTATTAGGCAAAAGTAAAAACGGTAGAGATCATTTGATTGAAGAAGCCTTTACAATGAGCTTGCGTATGGGAGAATATAAATATATAGCTCCGCAAAGTAAACCCACTCCAGATTGGCTTGCTAATAAAAAGGTAGCATCAGGTTTACAAAAAACACCCCAGCTGTATAATTTAAAAACCGACCCTAAAGAAGAAAATAATTTAGCAACGCAAAATCCAAATAAAACAACAGAAATGGCTAACTATTTAGCTACAATAATGAAATCACCATCTAAAAACCCACTTAAATAGCCTTTGGGGGTTGATTATTTGTAATTAATGTTATTTTTTGAACAGTTTGGGCTCAATTTTAAATTGCTGTACTTCTAATTTTATAGACAAGCTTTTAGAATTTAATCTTTAATAATTAAACCAAAATTAAGAGGTGTCTTTTACAGCGAATTTTTACTAATCGGTAGAAATTATATCGTTCATGATATCTGCTTTCAAATAGAATTTATATGATCAGAAAGTACACTTGCATCATCGTGTTTTTATGTTTTTGGGCAATAGTTTCTAAAGGTGCTGTTGCCATTAATGAAATTACTTTTAGTCCACAAGCTGGGAAAGATTTTACGCCCGAGATTTATGATTTCTTAAAAATTAACAAGGGTAAACCGGTAAAAATTATTTTTGAAAAGGGGACTTATGATTTTTTTCCGGAAAAAGCATTTGAGAAATATCTTAAAATCTCTAATAATGACAATGGGATAAGAAAAATAGCGTTCTACTTAAATGGGTTTAAAAATCTGGAAATAGACGGGGGAGGTGCAACATTTATGTTTCATGGCGGTATTATTCCATTTGTTTTAGAAGATGGTGAGGATTATAAGCTACATCATTTCAATATCAATTGGGATAAACCCTTCACTTTTGAAGGTAAAGTAATCGCAAACTCAAAAGCCAATATGACATTTGACATTGAGGTTAGCCCAAATAACCATTACGAGATAGACAATGGTAAACTTTATTTTAAAGGATACGATTGGAAACTAGGTTTAGGAGAAAATATTGTGTTTGATTCAGCCACAAAAAGGCCTCATTATTTTACTTCGAAATATGAATACAACTCAAAGAAATTCCCTTTAAAAGCAAAGGAATTAAAACCAGGTGTAGTAAGATTTTCTAATTTAAAGGCTAAAGAAGTTCCGCCAGTAGGTTCTGTTTATATCGATAAAGGCCCTCACGGACAGAACAGACGTTTTCCAGCTTTTAGGGTAGCAGAAATGAAGAACATTAGTTTTTCTGACATCAATGTTTATCACTGTGGCGCTATGGCTTTAATTGCCGAGAAAAGCGAAAATATTTCTTTAAATAAATTTAATGTATTACTGCCTCCTAACTCCACACAGCTAATTTCGGCTTCGGCAGACGCTACTCATTTTATCAATTGCAAAGGATTAATAAATTTTGAAAACTGTCGGTTTGAAAACATGCTTGATGATGCTACTAATGTACATGGTACTTACATGTCGGTAACTGAAAAATTGGCAGCTAATCAGTATGGGATTAGCACCATGCACTTTCAACAAAATGGGTTTAATTTCGCCTCAAAAGGAGATTCTGTAAGATTTATAAATCGTGATGATTTAATGCCTATAGAATCGGCAAAAGTAAAATCTATAGATTTCGTTAATGAAAATTACTATGTAATTACCTTAGAAAAGCCGTTAAACAAAAGCTTAAGTAAAGATGCGGCAATAGAAAATATATCATGGTTTGCCAGCGTAAGTATGAAGAATTGCAGCATACAACAAAATAGGGCCAGAGGCATATTAATTTCTACACCGGGTAACGTATTAATAGAGAATAACTATTTCTCGCCAATGATGGCTGGGATAAGAATTTGCGGTGATGCTAATTTTTGGTTTGAGTCTGGTCCAGTAAATAATGTGGTAATTAATAACAATACGTTTGAAGAGATTGGCATCGGTGGCCATAAACCTCAGGCAATTTTACAAATAGACCCCGTTATCAAAAAAGAGTTTAGAAGTAATGGCTATTACCACAAGAACATCACTTTCCAAAACAATACCATTAAAACATTTGATCCCTTAATAATATATGCGCTAAGTGTAGATGGTTTAATTATAAGAAACAACACTATTATACAAACCACTAAGCATCCCAAAATATTTAAAGATTTAGCCCAATTTGATTTACAAAATTGTAAAAATGTAATTATTTCAGACAATAAATACCAAGGTTTATCTTTAGCTAAAATAAGTATTTTAGAAGGTGAAAATCTAAATATTAACAATAACAAAGGTTTTCAGAAAGAGATTGTTAAAACGCCAAATAAGTATTTTTATCAGAATTAATTTATTTTGCAGCTGTAATAATCTTAATAGCGCAGTTTATTTTTATTATTTTGCATTAACCTCTAAACCATACGTAAACCAATTATAATCTAATGCGAAAAATATTTTTTTTGCTTGCACTGCTGGACTGTTTATTTCGCTTCCAAGTTAGGGCACAAGATTTACCATTTGATGTTTTTAACGTGAATAATGGTTTGCCTCATAGCGATGTAAACGATGTTGTTCAAGATCACAGAGGTTTTATATGGATTGCTACCTATAATGGTTTATGTAGATACGATGGATATAATGCATTGATTTACAGGCATCAAAAAAGCGATCCAAAATCCATCTCCAATAACCGCATTATAACCTTACTGGCCGAAGAAAACTTTATTTGGATAGGAACAGAGATTGCAGGCTTTGATAGGTTTAATATCAAAACCGAAACATTCGAAAGCTTTAAATATACACCTGAAAATCCTTCAACCATAAATAGTAATTCTGTTTTATCTATTGCCAGAGATAGTAAAAAGCAACTTTGGATAGGCACCAACAAAGGTCTTAGTTTAATTAAAAATGATGCTGCTGTTGCCAGTGATGTTTCTGCCGTCCGATTTTTGAATGATGAAACTTCGGTACATTTTATTTATCCTGATGGAAACTTACTTTGGTTAGGCACAAATACAGGTTTAATTGCTTTTAATATCACCAATTTTACCCACAAAACATATAAATTTTCCAATGTAGAATCACTAATTAATGGAATTATTAAGAATGGAGAAAATCTATGGCTTACTGGTTCCTCTGGGTTATTGCAATTTAACATCAATCAAAAAGAATTTTCCAAATTAAATAACTGGCCATCTTACTCCATTTATAAAGCAAAAAATAATTCTATTTGGGTTGGCACACAAAGAGACGGCTTATTAAAACTTGATGACAAAGGCAACGTTGTTAAAAAGTTCAGCAACAATAGTTATGGAAATGGAAGTTTAACTAGCAACGAAATTAAAACACTTTACGAAGATCATTCTGGCGTTTTATGGATAGGTACTTTTGGCGGGGGAATCAACAAATTGAACTTGAATGCGAAAAAGTTTATTTCTTATAAACACGTAGAAGGTAAAGAGAATACTCTTAATGCTGATAGAATTATATGCTTTTATGAGGATACCAGCAAAAATTTATGGATTGGCACTAAAGGCGGAGGTGTAAATGTTTTGAAGCGAAATAGTGGAAAAATGCTTTACCTAGAGACAAATAACAGCTCCATTCGCACCAATAATATTTCATCCATATATCAAGATAAATTAGGTGGCATTTGGATAGGTACCTGGAATGGTTTGTATATTTTAAATGCTAAAGAAAAAAATAAATTTTTAAACGGAAAAACAGCCCCTCATCTTTTTAACATCTTTCAAAAATTCAACTTCCCAAATTTAGGTGTTCTTAAGATAGTTGATGATAAAGACGGTTATTTATGGTTTAACACATCAAAAGGGTTGTTTTGTTATAAGCCTGGTGTAAATTTTTATGATGGCAAAATTATAGAAAAATTTGAGTTTAAAGAAGGTGATAAACTCAGTATTTCTAACAATTACATAACCGATACTTTCATAGAAAAAATAAACCCAACTACAAAATCTATTTGGGTAGGCACAAAAAACGGATTAAATCATATCCTCATTAAAAACGGCAAAAAAATAATAAGACGATTTTATAAAAACAACGAAAATGGCTTGAATGAAAACTTCATATCCTTAATTCATCAAGATAATAATGGAAGCCTTTGGATTGGGATGCTGGGTGGAGGAATTGGCAAAATTGTAAGTGGAAAAAAATTAGGTAAAAAATTAAAAATAGAATCATATACAACTAAAGATGGATTAAAAAACGATGATGTTGAAACGTTATTAGAAGATGAAAATGGCAATTTTTGGATGGCTGGTGAGGGAATAACAAAGTTTAACCCTAAAAATAAA
>DASSWV010000252.1:0-7908 GCA_035704545.1 Pelobium sp. | reverse complement strand
GGTTCTTTTTAATGTCCCTAACTTCAAAACAAAAATCAATCTGTTAAAAGTTTTTGTAGAGGATGATCCAGAAGTAAAAAAACTGATTATTTTTTGCCGAAGCAGAGCAAATGCGGAAAACGTTTACAAATTTTTACTGCGCAAATTTAACGAAGGCCACGTTAAAGTTTTACACGCTAATAAAGGGCAAAACACGCGTATCAACTCCATCAATTCTTTTAAAAATGATGAAGTGAGGATTTTGGTTGCAACAGATGTGGCTGCTCGTGGAATTGATGTTTCTAATGTAACTCACGTGATTAACTTTGATGTGCCGGTAATTTACGAAGATTATGTACACCGCATTGGCCGGACGGGCAGAGCATATAACTCGGGCAAGGCGGTTACTTTTTGTAGCCCAGCCGAAGAGCATTTTATCCATAAAATAGAGAAGTTGATTCGTCAGCAAATCCCGGTAGAAAACATCCCCGAAAAGGTTTTTATTGAGGAGACACCATACGAAGAGAAACAAGCGATAGCCAAGCAGATAGATGACCAAAAACGTAGGGAAGACCCAGAATTTAAAGGTGCTTTTCACGAGAAAAAAACCCTCGAACAGAAGAAAAAATTTAAAGCTGGCAGAGCTAAGGCTAACGGAATGAAAATGAGCGGAGCACAAAAGAGAAAATACAGGTAATGAATTGGCCTAGCTTAAAAATAACGCCAATAAGTTTGGTAATTGCACTCTGTTTTACTTACGTTTTGTACGTATCATTAGGCTTAGAAAGTGAAACAATTGGCATTGGAAAAGGCGTTAAAATAAGTTATACCTTAGCATTAGCGCTGATTTTATTTTTTACCGATTTATTGTTCAGAAAATTTGTAGAAAGCAAAAAATGGATCTGGTTAATTGAAGGTTCATTTATATTAATAATAGTAGTAATGATGATTATTTTTCAAAAAGGATGAAAAAAGCAGAGATTAAATTAACAATTGAACTTGACGATAACAACGTTCCAGAAAATATAACCTGGGAATCTACAGATTCTGAAAACAAGGAAGCGCTAGTGGTAAAATCAATGATGCTGGCCTTATGGGACCATAATTTTAAAAACAGCTTGCGTATTGATTTATGGACCAAAGATATGCCTGTAGATGAGATGAAAAGGTTTTTTTACGAAACTTTACAAACCATGGGCGATAGCTTTTTACGAGCGACTGGCGAAAAAAACATTGTTGAAGACTTAAGGGATTACTGCATGCACTTTGCAGAAAAAATGGAAATTACAGATAAAGTAAAGTAAATTTTTTAACTGTAATTTAAGCGCTCAATTTCTAAATAAGAATTGAGCGCTTTTTTATTTTGAAAAATATTAAAGAATTTGATACCTTGAATCAATCGCTAAATATGATAACCTAAACAAAAGGCGCTTTTAATAAATTCGATTGATGAAAAATATAAGTTTTAAGGCTTGGATCTCTATTGGCATTGTAGTTTCCTTAGCGTTAGTTTTATTGGTTAGCTACAGCTCTTATAAAAGTTTACAAGCGGTTAGTAAGGACCAAATTTGGGTAACGCACAGCCAAAAAGTGATTAGTAAGTGCGAGGGTATCATCAAATTGGTAATTGATGCCGAAACCGGCCAAAGAGGATTTCTGCTCACCAAAAAAACAGAATTTCTTGAACCTTATAAAAACGCAGTGGATAGATTAGACCGAGATTTAAGCGATCTGGAAAACTTAGTGAGTGATAATCCTTTAGAAATTAAAAATACCCAAACCTTAAGACTATTAATCAAAGACCGACTTACGCACTTAACCAGAGTAATTGAACGCAGTAAGAACGAAAAAAACAACGCTTATCAATTGGTTGAAGATTTAACCTTTGGTAAAACCCAGATGGATGCGTTGCGATCTCAAATCAGAACAATTATTGATATTGAAAGTACATTACTCATCAAACGAAATGAGCTTTCCGAAAAATCTGCTCAACGAGCTATTTTTATAATTTTTGGAGGGTCAGTTTTAATCGTTTTAATTATTCTGATACTTTTCCAGTTTATCAAAAACTCATTTGCAAAACAAATGAGTGTACAAGATGAGTTGAACCTCAACAATGTTGACCTGGAAAAATTAATTAAACAAAACGAAGAAAAAACCTGGTTAATATCCGGATCTGCGGTAATTGATGATGCAATGCGTGGTGTACAAACTGTTGATACCCGAACCAGTAAGTTATTAAATGAAATAGCTAAATATGTTGGTGCAGAAATGGGTGTAATTTATTTGATAGATGACCAAAACCCCGAAATACTTTATAAATCCGCTAGCTACGCACATTCAGGGACTAACAATCATAAAGTCAGAATATCAGAAGGAATAATTGGACAAGTTGCAGCAGAAAGAAAACGAAAAATTTGGGATAATGTACCCGACGATTATTTTAAGATTGAATCGGCTTTAGGAAGCACAAAACCCAATCATTTGCTAATTGAGCCAATTTTCTTTCAGTCAGAGTTAAAAGCTATTATAGAACTTGCTTTTTTAGCACCAATTTCTAAAAACATATTATCGTTATTTGACAATGTAAACTCGATAATTGGAGTTGGAATAAATGCAGCGCAAGCCAGAGTAAAAATGCAAGCCTTAATAGAAGAAACCCAAGCCCAATCAGAAGAATTAGAAAGCCAACAAGAAGAACTTAGGGTAACTAACGAAGAATTAGTTCACAAAACAGAAATGCTGCAGGCCTCTGAAGAGGAGTTACGTGTACAACAAGAAGAATTAAGAGAATCAAACACAGAACTTGAAGAAAAAGCAAGACTGTTATCTGAGAAAAACCTGGTGATTGAAGACGCTCGTGAAGCAATTCTTCTAAAAATGGAGGAGTTAGAAGTCAGCGGTAGATATAAATCAGAGTTTTTGGCAAATATGAGTCACGAGCTAAGAACTCCCTTAAACAGTATCTTGATTTTAGCCCGAATTTTAAAAGATAACAAAGCAAAAAATCTATCGCAAGAAGAAGAAAAATACGCAAACGTCATTTTTAAATCGGGTAATGATTTGTTGCAGTTAATTAATGATATTCTGGATTTGGCGAAAATAGAATCGGGCAAAATAGAACTCGTTTACGAAGATGTTGAAATCAAAGATATGGCAGACGACTTAAAACTGCTATTTACTGAATTAGCAAAATCGAAAACCATCAACTATCATTTTTCTATCGATAGTAAATTGCCACAATCAGTAGAAATGGATAGGTTTCGTACTGAACAGGTTTTAAAGAATTTACTTTCTAATGCTTTCAAATTTACTCCGGATAATGGAGAGGTGAAAGTGAGTTTTATTTCAGAAAACGAAGAGTATTTGAATATTGAAGTTAGCGATACGGGAATAGGAATTCCAGAAGAAAAACAAAAATTAATCTTCGATGCTTTTCAACAAGCAGATGGCTCAACAAGTAGAGAATTTGGAGGTACAGGTTTAGGTTTATCTATCTCCAAAGAATTGGCAAAATATTTAGGCGGAAAAATCACATTAAATAGCGTTGCGGGCAAAGGAAGTCAGTTCTCGCTAATTATCCCTTTAAAAAAGCCATATACCAACCCTAATGAAGTATTATTAACGCCAAAACTAGCTGATTTAACCACTAAAAATGAAGGATTTGCTAATAAGATTGAGCATTTTCAAGAAAATTTATCAAACAAAACAGGGGCTAAACCAACACTGCTGGTAGTTGAGGATGATAAAGTTTTTAGTGATTTCTTAAAAGATTATGGGCAAAACAAAGGGTTTGAAGTTATACAGATTTACAATGGCGAATTAGCTTTTGAAAGTGCTGTAAACCATCTTCCGGATGCAATTCTACTAGACGTCATGCTGCCTGGAATTGATGGATGGAAAGTGCTTAAGAAATTGAAGTCAGATAAAAAAACCGCTCATATTCCGGTACACATTATGTCTGCCGGTGACCAACGAGATACAAAAGCAGTTCAATCAGGCGCTTTATCTTTTATTAAAAAACCTATTGATTTAAACGCTCTCGATGATATTTTTAATCAAACAATTGCAAGTAATATCCAAAACTTTCAAAATATTTTATTGGTAGAAGATCATCAGGTTCAAAGTGATGCACTGGCCGAAATGTTCAGAACCAGAAATGTGAAGGTTGACCAAGCTTACACCGGCGCAGAAACTTTAGCCCTTTTAGCAAAGCAAAATTATGACTGCTTAATCTTAGACTTAAATCTTCCGGATATTTCTGGAATAGACCTGCTAGAACAAATAAAAGCAAAAGAAGAATACAAAAACTTACCGGTGATTATTAACACGGCTATGGAATTGGATCAAGAGAAATTAAACCGTCTTTTAAAATATTCTGATGCCACAGTAATGAAATCTACCAAATCCAGCGACCGGATTTTAGACGAAGTAAACCTGTTTTTACACCAGGTAAAGCTCCAGGAAGGTAAAGTACAAGCTCAAAACCCTATCCTAAACATCGAAACATTAAAAAATAAAACCATTTTACTAGTTGATGATGATATGCGAAATATTTTTGCCCTAAGTGCAGTTTTAGATGGTTTTGGTTTCAAAGTTGAAATTGCTAACGATGGCGAAGAAGCCTTAGCAAAAATGGAAGAAATAGAAAAATTAGACCTTGTTTTAATGGATATTATGATGCCTAAAATGAATGGCTTTGAAACGATGACAGCCATCCGAAGTAATAAAAAATGGCAGAAATTACCAATTATTGCATTAACCGCAAAAGCAATGAAAGAGGATAGAGAAAACTGCATCAACGCTGGTGCAAATGACTATATTACTAAACCAGTTGATGTAGATAAATTATTAAGCTTAATTAAAGTGTGGTTAGCCGCCTAACAAAAATGCATGACCGAAAAAGAATTAGAAGACGTAATAGCACTTCTTAATAACGTACACGATTTTGATTTTGCAGGTTACAGCAAAGCTTCGCTAAAACGTAGGTTTGAAGGATTAATGCATAAATTTTTTCTCTCGGTATTTGATTTGAAAGCCAAAATCATTAACGAACCCAACTTTCTAAACCATTTAGTGAATGATATTACCGTAAACGTTACGGAAATGTTTAGGGATGCTGATTTTTTTAAAAGTGTAAAAAACAACGTAATTCCGTATATCAACTCTTACCAGCGTATAAAAGTGTGGAATGCGGGAGTAGCTACCGGCGAAGAACTTTATTCCTTTTCGATATTATTTAAAGATTCAAAAATATACGATAAGTCTTTTTTTTACGGAACCGATATTAACACCAAAGTACTAAAAGAAGCGAAAGCGGGTATTTACGATTTAAATAAGATGAAAGCTTTCGCCCAAAATTATTCTGAAGTAAAATTAACCAAGCCGTTTTCAGATTATTTTACCGTACAATATGACCATGCAATCGTCATTGCAGAATTACGTAAAAATTGTCTTTTTTCTGTTCATAATCTTGATTCTGACGGTGTTTTTAATGAATTTCAATTGGTCATTTGTAGAAACGTGTTGATTTACTTTAATCTGGAATTACAAAATAAAGTCCTCAAATTATTGATGGATAGCCTTTGTATATTTGGTTTCCTTTGTTTAGGATCTAAAGAAGTTATCAGGAACGAAGAGTTGCAAAAGCGGCTAAAAATCATCGATAAAAAACAAAACATTTACCAGCGAATCTCCTAAAAGAATTATAAATTAAATACAGAAAACTATTTATACTATTTTACGTAATAACCAATTGCCAAAGGCGACAGCGCAAACACTATTTATTTCGCAAGAAGATAAAAATGCAGAAGATAAACGTTTTAATTGTAGATGACCGGGAAGAGAATATTATTGCTCTAAAAGCATTGATTCAACGGGATGATATCAATATTATCACTACAACATCTCCAAATGAAGCGCTTAAATTGGCTTGGGAAAATAGCATCTCTATTGCACTAGTAGACGTTCAAATGCCAGATATTGATGGTTTTGAACTAGTGGATATGTTAAAAGCTAATCCGCGTACAAAAGACATTTTAGTTATTTTTGTAACAGCTATTTCTAAAGATAGTAAATACGCCATTAAAGGTTACAATGCAGGCGGAATAGATTATTTGTATAAACCTTTAGACCCTTACATTACCATTGCTAAAGTAGATTCCTTTATACACCTGGCAACCTCGCAAAACCTCATTAAACAAAAAAATGAAGAACTAGAAAACTTTGCAATTGTAATTAATAATTGTGCCGATATTATTTGTGCGATAGATTCAAAAACTCTTCGGATAAAAACTGCAAGCCCGGCAGTAGAAAGAATAATAGGTTATAAACAATCAAAATTTGTAGATAGAAAAATAACGGACTTTATAGATGATGAACTAAAAGATGATTTTACCGAAAGCCTGGAAAAAGTGCAAAAATCTAAAGCTACTAATTCTTCGTTTGAGACTCGTTTTATAAGTCTTAAAGATGAGAAAATTTGGTTTGAATGTAGGGTAACCTACAAATCGGATACTTTCTTTTTAAATGCGAGCGATATATCGCACCAAAAAAAATATGCAACAGAACTTATCCAGGCTAAAGAGGAAGCTTTGAAGGCTAAAAATGTTAAGGAAATTTTCTTAGCAAACATGAGCCATGAGCTACGGACGCCAATTAATGGGATTATTGGGATTTCAAATATCCTCCAAAACACAGACCTAAATACGTCTCAGCAAGAAATGGTGAAGTTACTGGAGGTTTCTTCGCAATCTTTACTAGGTGTTGTAAATGATATTTTAGATATTTCTAAAATCGAATCCGGCAAATTTTCCATCATAAATAAAGAGATCAACCTAAAAGAACTTTTAAAATCCGTTACCGATATTCTCAGATTTAAAGCTGATGAAAAACTTATTGATCTAACTTTAGAAATTGCACCAGAAGTACCTTCGTACATTAATGCCGACGCCCTAAGGCTAAACCAGATTTTAATGAACCTACTTAGCAATAGCATTAAATTTACCAATAAAGGCGAAGTCAAACTTAAAGTGACACCAATTTCTAGCACAAAAACCACTGTAAGCCTAAAGTTTGATGTGATTGATTGTGGCATAGGGATACCCGAAAACCGCTTATTAAAAGTGTTTGAATCTTATGAGCAGGCAGAAGATGATACTTCCCTTAAATATGGGGGAACAGGTTTAGGGCTAACCATTGTTAAAAAATTGGTTGATTTAATGAATGGCGAATTAAGGGTTGAAAGTGTGGTTAACAAAGGGAGTGTTTTTACTTTTATTGCAACTTTTGGTCTGCATCAGGATAATGCAGGCTCAATGATCAAATTCAATCCCAACCGCCAACAATTTAAGGGACTAAAAATTTTAATTGCGGAAGATAATCTGGTCAATCAGTTTATGGTTAACAAAATTCTGAAATCCTGGGATGTAGACACCGCTACCGTTGACACTGGCTTTAAAGCCGTAGAATTACTTCAGAAACAAAATTTCGACCTCATTTTAATGGATACGCACATGCCAGAAATGGGAGGTTTTGAAGCGACAAAAAAAATAAGAACCGAGTTTCAATCGCCAAAAAAAGACATCAAAATAATTTCTCTTTCTGCAGCGATATTAGAAGAAGAGAAAAAAGCTGCTTTAGAAGCAGGCATGGACGAAATTTTAACCAAACCATTTGTTTTGGAAGATTTACACCGAATTATCAGTAAAGTTTTGGGTCTTTAGCTTAAATTTGAGCAATTTGGTAAGTACCCTTTAATGAAAATGATAACGGAAATAAAATACCTTCTTAAAAAAGAGATGGTATTAGAGTGGCGCTCCAAATATGCTTTAAATGGCATATTACTTTATGTGGTTGCTACTGTTTTTGTTTGTTATCTTTCATTCAGAACTACTCCCCCACTAGTTTGGAATGCATTATTTTGGATTA
>DASSWV010000113.1:0-7398 GCA_035704545.1 Pelobium sp. | reverse complement strand
TAAAAGGGCTTTAGTTTGGTTGCAATCGCAAAAAGGAATTATGCAGACTAGTGTAGAAAACGACCAAGCAAAAGATGCTTTATGGTGGGCAGCGATGACCTATGTAGTTGCCGCTTTATCATCATTAGCTACCTTGGTTTATTATGCTTCCATGCTTTTCGGTAGAAGAGATTAAAAAGAATTCTTAAATGTAAAAAGGGGTTGATTCTATCAGAATTAACCCCTTTTTATGTAATGGAAAATACCAAGAGCGTGAGCGTTTTTTACCGCAGAGGACGCAGAGGCCACAGAGCTGAACGCATTTCTAAAATAAGTCTGAATTTAAATACTAATCAAACAAACCCCAATATAAGCAAGTCCCTCTCCTTCGGAGAGGGATTTAGGGTGAGGCTCTAAAACCTATAAACCATCGCATTGATGTTCATTCCGGCACCAACAGAGGCAAAAAGTATCACATCTCCATCGGTGATGTCGTGATTTTCCTTTTCTCCTTTTAAAATTAAATCTAACAAGGTTGGAACCGTTGCTACGGATGAATTTCCTAAAGTCGCTATCGTCATTGGCATTACATCAGCTGGAGGCGTATCAATATCATACAGTTTAAAGAAACGTTTTAAAATAGCTTCGTCCATTTTACCGTTTGCTTGGTGCACCAGCACTTTTTTTACTTCGCTTGGCAACACGCCCGCTTTTTCTAACGTAGCTTTCATTACCAAAGGAACATGAGTTAGGGCATATTCGTAAACCTTACGACCATCCATTTTTAAGTATAAATTATCTTTGGAAGCATAGTCTAATTTACTGGACCCTTCCATTCTTAAAAACCAAGCTTGGTCAACGGTATGGCTTTGCGCTTTGTGGCTTAACACTCCGGCTTTACTGTCCTCGTTTGTTGAAGCTGCTAAAATTGTTGCGCCTGCACCATCAGCATAAATCATACTGTCCTTATCATGCGGATCTATGATTCTGGATAATGTTTCTGAGCCAATAATCATCACTTTTTTGGCATCTCCAGATTTTATAAAATAGTCTGCCTGAATCATTCCTTGCAACCAACCTGGGCATCCGAAAGGTAAATCGTAGGCCACGCAATCTGGGTTTACAATCCCTAATCTGTGTTTTACCCGACTGGCGAGCGTTGGTACAATATCGGTACGGTTGGTTCCCACTTTAACATCGCCAAAATTATGTGCAACAACAATATAATCTAACTCTTCACCATTAATTCCCGAACTTTCCAGCGCATCTTTTGCGGCAAAATAAGCCAAATCGGAAGCGGTGTGCTCCGCATCAGCGTACCTTCTCTCCTCAATATCGGTTATCTGCTTAAACTTATTGATGGCGTCTTCGTTCTTCCGCTGTTGTGGCTTTCCGTCTTTCTCTACAAAAGTGTGAGCTAAAAAGTCTTCGTTTTTAACCACATTAGCAGGTATAAACCTACCTGTGCCCACTATTATTGATTTTATATGATTACCCATTTTTGAAACTTAAACTAAAAACTGTTTTGGTATGCGGTATAAAGTTAGGGAATATAAATTGAATGTTAAGTCCTAAAACACAATTTTAGCCGGCTGATACGGTTTCAAAAAAAGGAGGGTATTATCTACTCAAACAAACAGGTTTTTAATCAAAAAGCGATTCGGTTAATAAACCTAGCTATGGCAGGAATGAAACCAACATCCCAACAATGAAAATGAATGACCCCAAATTATTGAATAATACATCGGTTTCTTTAACAAACAACGCCGTTTTTAAATAAAAACGGCGTTGTAATTAACAATTAAAACCTGTAAAATCCTAAAAGTAAAACTGATGAAATACTTTTAGGTGTGATTAACCTTAATACTAATTTAAGGATATTATAGGTTTAAACAAATTTTCTATGAAATAATTTGATAATAATACTATTAGTTGGAACTAATAACTAATTAAATCAAAAATAATATTATATAAGTTAACTAAATAATATCAGAGTTAATAAATTATTTTTCCTGTGGCTGTTACTATAGACGCAATTCTAACTGCATCAAAAATACGTTCCTCTTTACTTCCCAGTTTTATCAAGGAATCTTCGTGAGCATTCACGCACATTTCGCAACCGTTAACTGCAGAAATTGCCAAGCTCAACAACTCAAAAAACTCTTTTGAAGTTACCGGCTTCATCATCAGTTGCATTCTGATACGGGCAGGAATCTGTGTGTACTTTTCTTTCTGTGTAAAATGACGGAACCTGTAAAAAACATTGTTTGATGCCAGCAAAGAAGCACATGAAACCGCTTCTGCCAATTCATCCTCTGTAGCTTCAAATTTTAAAGCGTAATTTTTATAAAACTCGATTAAGATGCTGCTTTGGTTATTAGCCGCAACACATAAACCTAATAAAGCACATTCTTTTTCTGATAAAAACTCAGAGGTAAGGGTGCTATTGAAATTGAGCTTTAAATCACGTAAGTACTTGAAATCGGTAGCGTTTAAAAGTTCTAATGCTTTGTTGTTGATGGTGCTTACACCAAATATATCCAACACTTCTTGTGTGGTTTCTGAAATATCCATATTATTGATTATCAAATAGTTGTAAAAAAGTTAATTCAATAAAAAATCCCCTTGCTAAAAAACAAGAGGATTTCTTTTTTTAAACAGTTAACGTTTCTTGGCCTTTTTCCCAGTTACATGGGCAAAGCTCATCTGTTTGTAAACCGTCTAGTACGCGTAAAACTTCTTTCACGTTTCTACCAACACTTAAATCGTTCACAGAAATCCACCGGATGACTCCTTGTGGGTCAATAATAAAAGTTGCTCTGTATGCTACTTTTTCCCTAGCCACTAAAATCCCTAAATCTTCTGCTAAAGATTTTGAAGTATCCGCTAACATCGGGAATTTTAAACCTCTTAAATCATCGTGGTTATTTCTCCACGCCAAATGCACAAATTCAGAATCTGTAGAAGCACCAATTAAAGTAGTGTTTCTGTCTTTAAACTCACCGTTGTTGTTGTTAAATTCTGCAATCTCTGTTGGGCAAACAAATGTAAAATCTTTCGGCCACCAGAACATCACTGTCCAACGGTCATCATCGTTTATAAATGAATCAGATGAAATATCTGCAAACTCTTTTCCTTGCTCTAAACTTACAACTGCAATCTTATTAAATTCTGGGAATTTTTCTCCTATACCTATCATAACTTTTAACTTAATGCTTTACTTAATTAATGTTGCCGCAAAAGTAAGATTAAAAGCCAGCTTATTTTATTGTATATTTTGATAAGTATATAGCTAAAAGCTATAATTATTTTTCTAGCAATAGAGCCAAGTTCAGCAGTAAAAAAGAGGAATTGGTAAGTTTTTATTTTTTAACGTACTTTCTATCTGATAGCTTTGTAGCTTAGCGTATCCAATTATTTATCATTATTTAAATTCAGGTTTCAATGGAGAATAAAATTAGAGTGGGATTAATGGCTTACGGAATGTCTGGAAAAATCTTCCATGCTCCTTTTTTTGAGCTACACCAAGGCTTTGAGCTGATTGCCGTTGTAGAGCGTAGCAAAAATAAAGCTATCCAAGACTATCCAAATATAAACACCTACAAAAGTGTTGAAGAGCTATTAGCCGATGAAAGTTTGGAACTCATCGTGGTAAACACGCCCAACTATACCCACTATGAATATGCAAAAGCATCGCTTAACGCCGGTAAAAACGTACTGATAGAAAAGCCGTTTTCTGTGACTAAAGCTGAGGCTGAGGAACTTTTTTCGCTGGCATTCAGAAAAAATCTAAAAGTGCTAGCTTATCAAAACCGCAGGTTTGATAGTGATTTTTTAGCAGTACAGAACGTGGTAAAATCTGGAAAACTAGGCAAAATTACGGAAGCACACTTACGCTTTGATAGGTACCGAAACGAGATCAGCGAAAAAACTTTTAAAGAAGAGCCGATACCCGGAGCTGGAATTTTCTACGATTTAGGAGCCCACATGATTGACCAAGCCATTGCACTTTTCGGCATTCCATCAGAATTTAAAAAAACATATAGTAAACATAGGGCAAACACCGAAGTGGATGACATTGCTTACGCACAGTTAACTTATGATAGCGGTTTAAACGTTTTTATAACTACCAATATGTTAGTGGTTAAGCAACAGCCTGCGTATGTTTTTTACGGGATTAAGGGGACATTCACCAAACACCGAACTGATGTACAGGAAACACAACTTCTTGCAGGTATAAAACCCAGCGACAGCAACTATGGGAAAGAAAAACCAGGAGATGAAGGTAAACTTTACACCTTTGATAATGAGGGTAAAGTAATTGAGGAAGAGGTATCGTTAGAAAACGGCAATTATATGTTGTTGTTTGATGAAGTATACAATGCCATTAGAAACCAAAGCGAGTACTTCATTAAACAGAACGATGTGTTAGGTCAGCTATCTATTTTAGAGAAATAAGGGCCTGTTTAGTTTAAGATGACGTAAATTTATAAAATGAAATATCAATTAGGAGAGTTTGTGCGCTTTGTTGACGAGCGGAGAGAAGGCTACATTACCAAAATAATCAACGAAGAAATGGTGGGTGTTACCGGTGACGATGACTTTGAAATCCCTGTAATGATTACCAATATAACAAGGGTACACGGCCATTCATCAAACCCAGATATCAACAAAGCACAAACCGCCGAGGAAAACAACACTGCAAATTTTGTGGAAAGAGGTGTGTTTTTAGCCGCTATTCCTGATGCGAACAAGGGTTCAGTGGTTCATTTTCATGTAGTCAACGAAACCTCTTATCAATTGATGCTATCCTTAAAAACCATTAGTAAAGATGTTTACAAAGGGGTGTTTTTTGGGGAATTAGCCGCTGGAAAATCGATTAAGGTTTACAGTGGTGCCTTGCCCGACCTTGACTTATGGCCGACGCTAAGTTTTCAGGTAATGTTTTACACGGCTAGTAACAAAGAACATAAAAAGCCCCTAGAAAAGGCTTTCAAGTTTAAATCGAAAGACTTTGCTGGCAGTAAAACACAAATTCCTATGGTTAAAACCAATGGATGGTTGTTCAGGATGGATGAGCCTGAACTGATTTTAGATGCTGAGAAAATAAAAGAAAGCTTTTTTAAACCATCGGAAGAGAAAGCTGAATTACAGAAACCAGCCAAAGAAGTTGATTTACATATTGAAAAATTACGAGACGACCATGCTTTTTTGAGCAAAAGAGAGATGATGGACATCCAGCTGGAGCATTTTCAAAAAAATCTGGAGGCGGCGATTGTGCATAAATTTGAGAGTATTGTATTTATACATGGTGCCGGTAACGGGACTTTGCAACACGAAATACATAAAGCAATCAGTAAAAACCCACAGGTAAAAACCTTTATGGATGCCCAAAAAGAAAAATTTGGATATGGTGCAACTAAAATTATCATAAAATAACTCGAAGTTTAATCCATTTTTCTATTTTTAGAAAAAAAAATTTATTTATGGAATGGCTTTCTAACCCCGAAATATGGGTCTCACTTTTAACTTTAACAGCCTTAGAGATTGTTTTAGGTATTGATAACATTGTATTTATCTCTATTCTGTCGGGAAAATTACCTCCAGAACAGCAAAGCAAAGGGCGTTCAATAGGCTTGGCTTTGGCCATGATAACCAGAATTTTGCTTTTACTTTCTTTAAGCTGGATCATGACGCTTACCGCTCCGCTTTTTAATATAAGTGGTTGGTTTGGAATAGGCAGTGGCGCTCTTTTCGAAAAACTGGACATCAGCGGTCGAGATTTGATTCTGATTATTGGAGGGCTATTCTTGATTTATAAAAGCACTCACGAAATACACAATAAAATGGAAGGAGCAGAAGAAGACTCAACCGTTAAAAAGGTTCATTCCTTTTCGTCAGTGATATTTCAGATCCTATTGCTGGATATTGTGTTCTCGTTAGACTCGGTAATTACCGCTGTGGGCATGGCCGACGAACTATGGGTAATGATTGCGGCTGTAATTATTTCGGTAATTGTGATGATGTTCTCGGCAAAAGCCATTTCTAACTTTGTAAATGATCACCCTACCGTTAAGATGCTAGCTTTGTCATTTTTGTTATTGATAGGTGTTTCTTTATTGGCAGAAGGATTTGAGCAACATATACCGAAAGGATATATTTATTTCGCAATGGCTTTCTCTGTTCTGGTAGAGTTTTTAAATTTAAAGATGAAGTCGAATTCAAAACCGGTTTCATTAAGGAACACGCCAAGAGAGCCTGAATAGGTAATCAAAAAAGAGCTAGGTCGCTTTTGCGATCTTCTCATTTTCTAAAATTTTTAACAACAGCCTTTCTTCATTAGTTAGGCTGTTTTTGTTACTCTCCTTTACAATATATTTACGCAATGTGCCATTTTGGTGGGCATTAATTACAGAAGGGTGTACGTAATATTTTTTGCACACCGTTCTTGTGTTGCCCAATTTTGCAGCTACATGGTCAATGACTTCAACAATTTGTTTCTTCAACTGGCTTTCATTTTCCGCTACTTCAAGTTCTTTAAAAGCGCATAATGCGTTTACACTACCCGCCCAAGTTCTAAAATCTTTGGCTGTATACTCCTCACCGGTAACTGCTTTCAAATAACTGTTTACGTCGCCACTATCTATGCTGTAATGTTTTCCTTCTTCATCATAATACTGAAAAAGTTCTTTTCCTGGTATATCGCGGCATTTCTTTACCAAACTAGCAAGCTTTCTGCTCTGTAACTCAACATCGTGATAAACACCTTTTTTACCCTTAAAACTAAACCTAACGGTTGTACCTTTAAACTTCACATGTCGGTCTTTTAAGGTACTTAAACCAAATGAACCGTAAAGTTTGCTGTAGCTTTCATTACCGATTCTAATGTGTGTAAGTTCTATTAATTTAACAGCTAAAGCCACCACTTTTTTAAAAGGCAGCCCTTTTAGCGTTAAGTCTTTTTCAACCTGTTGTCTAATTTTCGGGAGGCATCTTGCAAAATTTCTAAGGCGGTAAAACTTTGCTTGGTTACGGATGCTGTTCCAGGCTGCGTGGTAACGGTATTGTTTACGTCCTTTAACATCGTAACCGGTAAATTGTAGGTGGTTGTTTGGGTAAGGTGCTATCCAAACGTCTTCATAAGCTGGTGGAATTACCAGTTTTTTAAATCTTTCTAAAAGCTCTTCGTCTTTTACCGGATTGCCTTCATAATCTTCAAACTTGAACCCTTTTCCAGACTTCTTTCTATAGTAACCTTTAGTTCGGTCTTCTGTATAGTGCAAGCCGGCAGCTTTCGCGGTTATTTTTACATCACTACCAATTTTTTGGAGCTTGTTCTCTAATCTGGTCATAAGGTTTGAAAAAATTACTCAATCTAAAACCAGACCAGTTTAAAAAATGTACTCTATTTATGTAGCA
>DASSWV010000068.1:0-9908 GCA_035704545.1 Pelobium sp. | reverse complement strand
ACTCCACCAACTCAAAATCTCCCTGCACCACATCTTTGCAGGAGTCCTCTTTTTTACATCCCAAGAATAAAAAAAGAACCAGTAGGCTCAAAACAATTTTTAACCTGTTATTCATCAATTTTTTCATCTTATTTTTCTTTTAAACGGATATTTATAAGTTTCCATTCGTTTCCGAGCGTAGCAATGTAAGAACCGGCGTTTAAATTTAAAAACAGTGCTTCGCCGTTTGTAATTGGTTTGGTAGCCACGATTTTGCCATTAATTGCCACTTTTACAGAAGCGCCTTCCTGTTTAGAGACCACTTTTATTGCTCCACGGGCATAACATACCGCATCTTTTTTATAGAATAAAGTTGGATTAGTTGACTGACTTACGTTAACCGTGTAGCTGTTTAATGTAGATTCGTCTTCAGATAAGACTTCGTAAGTTATTGGGGAAGAAAAATTCTCGGTTACCTCTCCTGATTTTTGTAGAACCCTGTTTTTGAAAAGATTAGCGCCTTTGCTCAGTGTAAATACAGGCTTAAGATTTGTCAATGGATAACTTTCTGATATATTGACTTTTACCGAGCCACTGTTAATGATTGAAGATAAGCTTGTTATATTCATAAAATTAAAAGACAGTATCTCCGAAAGGTGATTAAGCGCTGGTTCTGCAATGCTGTAAGACTGAAAAAGGTTGCCTTTATGCTCGTTTACTGCAAACGCAATCTGCTTGCTTACAGAGGTGATTTTGTCCGCTGCGCTATCGTATAATTTAAAAGAGATCGCTTCACCTTGCTGATTTGAAAATACCGTGAGGAAGGCGTAGTAATTTTTTTCGCTTTCTACATAAGTAACCCCGCTTATACCTCTGCAAGTACCACCAACAAATGCGGCTACTTTATCATTCGGATTAACTAATCGTTTTCCGCCTATGTTAAGTTTGGCTACAAAAGTCATGGTGTACTGATAATCACTCTCTTTTACAGTCCAGTTTGGGGTTTGAGCGAATAACGTATGGCATGAAAAAAGTAATAATATAAAGAAAAGACCGGTCTGTTTCATATTAATATATTTTATTCTTAGCATGATTTAAGAAAACCATGCTAAGAATTTGATTTAGTTCTTTATTATTTTTTGAAGTATCACTTTATCAGCTATTTGTAGCTTAAGCAAATAAACGCCGGCAGGTATAGCTGGATAAACTTTCAAAACATTTACTCCCTTGTTGATTTTAGCAGGATTTTCGTATAATTTTTGATTTAACATATTGTAAATCATAATTTTGGCATCTCCTGTCTCTTTGCTATCAACAACTACCTCAAAGTCCTGATGAAAAGGATTCGGGAAAACGCTTACTTTTTCCGTTAAGAGGTCAATCACTATCGGTTCGGCAATACTTCCCAAAATGGCATCCGCTTTAAAGCTGATTGATTTTGAAGTGGCTTGGAGGTTGCTGCCCGAACCAATATAGGCGGTCAGTGTTTCGGGTTGCTCTCCATAAATGGTAATGAAAGCGAAGTCTTCTCCTCTTACATTCTGGGTCTGAATTTCCCCTCTCAATTCGCCAGCAGCATTGTAAAAAGAAAGATCCTGATACCCTTCTGGTAGTTTCACCACTGCACTCATGGTATTGGCAAACTTTGCATAACCTGCCGAAAGTGGGGGATTCTCTTCCTTATCTTCAGCAACGCTAAACACCTTTACACTGTTTTGCTTCAGTACTTTGGTAGCGTTTGTTTTGGGACTTACCCTGTTTAAATATTCGGGATAGGTAAACCTTTGAGGAACACTTGTATTTAACATATAACCCTCGCCAGCTTTTAGATAGGTTAAAGAACCTTTCCAGCCCACTGCGGAACTATAAATTGCAAATGATGATTGTGATTTGATCAAATCACCGTCACTGGCATTTAAGTTTGCCAAAGCATCAGCAACTGGTACGTTTTTAGAAACCACGAATGGTAACCAGTTCCAATTTTGGGCTAAATCAAAAAACCACGTATTTAAATCCACAGGAATCCCTTTGATATTTAATTTTTGTGCCGTGGCTAGTTTAACTTTATACATTTTATTGTTGGTAATACCTCCGTTACTAGAAACAGTTCCAGACCATCCGCTTTCTGCAGGGTTCGCATCATTCACCTGATAAGCATCAAACAATGCCGGAGCATTAGATTTTATCAGATCTGAAGTGTTTAAAACCAGCGTTTTTGTAAGTGCATTTAAATTGCCAAATCTGGCATCGGTAACGTTAAAAGAAGTCCATGTCCAGCCTTGATTAAAGGAAATTTGCTGTCCGGTAACGTTGGTATTGTTAAAAATAGCAGGACTGGTATAAGTTCCAATAATTTCATCCGCTAGATATGGAACAGTAAAGTTGTCATTTAAAACAGCCTCTTTTAGTTTCCCGTCAGAAGCATCCCAAATATAAAACGAAAGGTTCTCGCCACTTACCTCATTACTATACACGGTCATATAAATAAAGTACTCCTTAAAACTGGCATCATAAATAACATTTGTTATTCCTCTAACCTCACCGTTAACTACCGCAACTACTTTGTCATAAAGATCATCTGTAAAAATACCATCCACTTGCACTTTTCCGATGATATTCATGGATTGGCTAAACTTACTGGCATCCAATTCTAAAACAGGTTCTTTTTCTAACACCCTTAAGTCTAATTGTATTTTCTCGTTATAACCATAACTGGTGGCAAGCGATAGCACCGTATTATAATTTCCGATAGCCAGGTCACTATCAACGGTTGCTTTCAGCGTCATCTTTGTATTAGGCGCTATGATTCCGGTATTTGCCGATAACGTGAGCCAACTAGGCAAATCAACAGTATAAGATTGTGTTATTCCTCCACGGTTAATGATGGTGATGTCAAACGACAGTTCTTCATTTGTTCTTTTTATCAAACTCACCACCTCACTTTGTCCTTCTACAAACCATTTCACAGGATTTCTGTTAATGAGGGCACTCCATGTTACTGGCGATTGTTGTCTGTTATCTGCCATGTCATTAAGGTTAGAAACCGTGATGTAGGCTACTTTCCCTTCAACGCTTGACCAATCTGTTATTTCTGGGTTCAATGCAATTTCATCTCCGTTGATCACCGCATTTACCACAAGTGACTCGGTAGGGCGCATTTGTTTAATGGCCGGGGTTTCTTCGGAAAAAGCAAGCGGTTTGCTGTTTAGTAAAGCATAACTACTTGTTTTTTCAAAAGCGTTTAACGGATAATAGTATTTTGGCCCAAAGGCATTTGCCATTTCAGGTTTGTTGAAATTGGCATAGAAGATAAGCCCCGTACTGTTAAAATCAAGTTCATGGAACTGGTCTGATTTAATTTGTTCGCCGTTTCGGGCGGTTTCCCAAAGGCAAAGTTCATCCATCAAACCTAGGTAATTTTGATCAATGCTGGAAGAACCAGTTTGACCGCGAGCCCCTACAAAAATACTGCTCGAAGAAAATCCTCCTAAATCATTACTGGCATAAGATTCTACCTGATTGCCATCAATATACATACGCACAGAACCGTTTCTGGTTAAGCTTAAGGCGATATGATGCCAACTATTGTTATTGACTTTGATATTGCCAAACGGAAAGGTTTTAGCTTCTGCCTGTAGTTCAATTATACCCGCAGCATTGAGGTTAATAGCCCATTTATTACGATAACCATTGCTTTCAATGGCATCGCTGTCATCTCCTTTTCCGTTGGATAACAGAGTGGCCACACCGTTTTGACCGGTTTTCATCCAAAATGAAAGTGTAGCATCCATCTCTTTAGAAATGATCACTTTTGAAGCCTGATCAAAAGTAAGGTGATTTGTTCCATCAAAAACATAGGCTGTACCTTTCGGGCTGATGTCCCAATTAGCGTTGGCAATCACCAAATGTTTATATCGGGCCAAATCATTAGCAATGATACCGTTACCTTCATTTATCGGCCAGTAGCCTAAAAGATTGGTCTCATTACCGTTTAAAACAGCATTCATATTGGCAACCGAAGCTTCTCTGGTGATACTGCGTTTCCAAAAACGAAGATCGTGAAGGTTTCCTTTGAAAGTGTTTCCGCCTATAACAATAGGATTCTCATTCGTGAAGTTCAATTTGGCATTCAACGTGAGTATCTTTTTTTCTACATCGTTTTCGATAATCCGCAACACGCTGGTAGTGGCATCATAAGAAAGTGCATAATGGTTAAATGTGCCGTCTTTGGCGATGGTGGTCTGAATGCTTTTGCCACCGATTGTGTATTTTAAATCACTGTCAATCAGCTCCACTTTAATTCCGGTATCTTGGCTTAACAAGGTGGAAGCCCCGGCCGGACTCGAGTTTTTTAACCAAAATTCGATACTAAAATCTCCGGTGGTGATAGCGGGTTTATTGATGGTAGCGGTATTATTTGCGCCATCGAAAGCAAGCGACACCTCATGCTTTACCGGACTTTGATTTTTTTGAACCAAAAATTCAAACTTGGTTACGGTTCCGTTTACCTTAACCGACTCGTTAAACTGCAGTTTTAAATCATCACCAATATTTAAAATCCCATTTTTTGGTGTTGGCGTACCGAAAAGAACAGGAGCTGTGAGGTCCACTTGCCCCTCAATAACTTCAGATTCGAAGGTAGTTTGGTTATTACAGCTGGTACGAGCTCGCAATTCATAGCTACCGTTGGCCAATCCTAGTCCTGCAATGTCCCAAGCATAATTTAATTCTGCGCCGGTAATCATTTCTATATTGGTATCTCCACCAATAAAAGCCTTATCATAATCTTCCTGAGTTTTATAAAAAGTCCTTAATCCAATCCAATCTGGCGTACCTTTTAAGCGATATTCTAAATTAATTTTTTGGAAACTGGCAAAACTGGTATTGTAATCGCCCAATTTTATATTTAAAGGTTTAGTTGTGGCATCTGTAATGGCCGTATTCCTATTCATTAACCAGTTATTTGATGGCGCCATCACAGTTACTGGCGAACAAGCAGGCACAAACGTTGCCGAAACCAGCACACTGTCTACAGCATTTCCATCGCACATGGATTCTAAAAACACTTTGACATCCTTATAAAAAAACTGGTCCTGCTTTACCTTTTTAAGCGTCATGGTGTAGGATACCGTTTTTCCTGCGGGGATGTTTACTATTGTTCCATTCGGTTCAATATTAATTGCTGCATTGTCTGGGTTTGTGGATTGGTCCACCACTAGGTTAAAAGATGCATCTTTATTAGCCGTACTTGTATTGCGTAAATGCAACACAAACTCGGCATTTCTGCCATCAAATATACCTGCAACATCTGCATCTTCTACAGTTATCTCGGGTTTTTCCAAAGCAATGGTGGCCACCGTTAAAGGCACACGAGCGGTTTCGGGCAAGTCAATAATTGTAGCGTTCGGATTTGTAGCATTTGCATGTGTAGGGTTGTAAAAATGCGATAGTTCCGCTCCTTCATAGGGACAGGATGTTTGCCCACCTTTGGTAATAAAAATAGGGCCGTTTCCGTCAAAAGCATTAATTACATCCACGCTAAAAGCATTATTTGTATCGTGATCTTTTAGGGTATAACTAATGTTGGTCGTCTCTTCGGTTTCATCTTCATTCGAACTTCCGGTTCCAGAACCGTTGCTGACACTGGTTTCCATACCAAACCCAGCTCCATTAAATTCGGCACCAACCGCAGCCACAACCGACTCATCTAACTGTAGTTCATAAGAATAGGAAGTGCTACTTAGGCGTCCTACTTCAAAGCCTTTTGTAAGTTCGCCAATTCCAGAATCAAAGGAGATGTTTTCATAAAAGGTTTCATTTAATAAATCTTGTAATTCTTTAGCTGAAGCTGATAAAGCACCTGTTTTAGGATCCTTCAAACTTTCTATAATGGCATTTAAGGATGCTTTTAATTGGTCTTTATCTTTAAGCGCCTGATACTTGGTTAATTCGTTGTTTAAAATAATTTTCCTCCAAAGATTGATGGATGATTGATACGCACTTTTGCTCAACACACCATCTTTGTTTTCCACCAGCTCACCAGATTCTATTTTGCTGATAAAATCTAAATACTGAGGGATAATTTCATTTAAGATATGATGTTGCGTGTACATAAACACCGTTTTCTCGGGCGACTCGTTAAAGTACAAGGCCTTATTCACTTTAGGATATAAGGTTGTGGACTTAGTTTGGGTGCCTTGAGGATAGGTTACCGCAATGGGTACAGTGCCCTTTGTTGTGGAGGTGGTTAATTCATCATAAGTTCCATAAAACTGGTTAGCCGAAGTCCCGATGTACAAATCCGCATCGCCACCCACCCAGTCGGGTTCATCACTGGTAGAGATGGTTTGGTTAAAGCTATAAGTGGTACTCACACTTTTTCCGTTAGAAGAAGATTGCTCCATGCTTATCCCAGTAGTTAAATCGTTGGTACTTTCTGTTTCCATTACGGGCCCGGCCAATCCTCCTCCTACACTCATTTCAAATCCAAGAGAAACAGTGGTGTTTAAATCGGTTCCATTGCTTGAGCTGGATGTATTTTCTTTGGAGAAACTGAAACTAGAGCCTTTTTCTATGGTTGCAGCACTTCCCGATCCCGGCGGATCCCTTAAAATAATATCCGGAATTTCTGGCCCTGCAGTTACAAAGGTTTGTGAACCGTCAGCCACGCCTCCTAACAAAATACCCTCTTTTTTATAATCTGTTAACGGATAATCCACTCCATTAGATCTAAATTTGAGGTCGATTGTTCTTTTATAACCGGTGGCCGCATCTGTATTGGGCGTTCCACCTTTAAAGGTATAAATCAGTACGCTAGGATCTTTTGTAGAAACCGCTATTTTCTCGCTGTTTTCTAAAGCCAGGTTATTGGTAGCAATTAGAGTACCGCCTTCAACCGGGACGGTATTGATTACAGGCGAAGTAGCACTTTTATCATAATTGCGATAAATTTCTTGTCCCTGCACTTCAATTTTATAGTCGCCAAATTGGCTGTAAATTGGTGGGTTTTGTTGTGCCGATATGGTATAAGTTACACCTCCCGAAACAATGCTTTGGTCAAAGGTTTGGCTTAACACCTTTTGGATAGGCGTTGCGATATGGGTAAACTTCAGTACCTCCTGATAAGGTTTTCCAATTATGGTATCTTTCCCCTGAATAAAGGTTGGGTATTGTAAGCCTTTAATCGCTGTAAAGTTGATTGCCCTGTCCGCATCTAAAAGTGGCTTATTGTCAGGATTTTTACCGCTGGTAAACAACAAATCATTTTTAGGCAAAAGGTAATTTAAAGGCAATAAAGCCACACGATATTCACCCGTTTCACTATTGGTTGTAATAGTTTTTTGATATTCTGGTGTAATGCTGGTTGCGCCCGTTGGCATATACCCTAAGGTTAATTCCGCCGTACCGATATTATTTTCAGAAGTATAAGTGGTGGTCCGGCTTACTCCGTCTGCATCTTTGTAAGCATAGGTTTTCTTACCATCGTATCCAAAACCAATCTTTTTATCAGCTTGAACGGTACCGCCCACTACTCTACCTACTACAATAACTTTGGTATTGTCAATAAAAGTGATGGGTTCGTCACGGTCTTCAAAAAAATCCTGATAGGTATTGGTATAAGTAGTGACACCATTGACCACCGTACTATCTTTTGCCGGAAACCTGCCTTCATAGGCAAAAGTATGTCCGCTCTTGCTGATAGTGATTGCATGTTGACCTATGGGCACTTCTATGGTGAAACGACCATTGATATCTGTTTGGATAGGATTGTTATTGGCATCAATAGCCTGCACATTATCAATACTTACGTAAGCACCCGGAACAGGGACTTGTGCATACCTATGCAATTTGGTAATTTTTCCTGAAGCATCTTTCTCTGCCCAATACTCTCCTTTTTGATATTTCTGGTTGTCTTTTATATAGGCGTTATAAGCTTCATTATCTTTGATGTCTCCTGTTATAGGCGCATCAGCTGTCTTTGGAAAAACGCCTCTGCTATCATAAACAGCAATTCCTTTAAACACAAAAGAAGATTTATCAATAAAATCTACTTTATTTACCACGGTAGAGCCCACACCTATAAAAGCCAATTGTTGTTTAGGGTTGAACTCATGCTTTCCTAATGAAGGTATAATGGTGAAAGAATCGCCGTTGCCTTTATAAGGTACAGCTGAAATCACATAATTTCCAAATTCATCGGTTACGCCTAAAACGCCTAACTGACTATTAGTTGGGATGTTATTTCCAGTATTATCAAAGGTGGGTGTTTGTGCAGTAGTTAATGATGGATTACTCAGTTTGGCATTATTGCCATGAAAATTAAATCCGGTATGCGCCAAATCATAAGCGTAATCGCCTATTTTTTCGTTAGCACTAATGTAGGTGTTTAAGAAGGCTTCATTGCCACTTAAATATCTTCGGTAATCGCGTTTAATTTCAGCAGGTTTCAAAGCTGTATCCCAAACTCTAAATTCGTCCAGATAAGCATTATGGCCACCTCCAATTTTCAAATGTGTAAATGACTGAGGCTGCCCATTTGATGAAGTATTTAATATAACATGCTGATTGTTAATGTCTATTCTCATTGCCGGCAAACCACTTTTTGCCAAAGTACTAGACATCTTAGCTTTGTAAGCTGCATCAATCAATCTTCCGTTAATATAAAATTCAACAGGTTGATCATCTCTTATTACCGCACTGCAATGAATAAAAGAAGCGGGCATATTATCGATGGGTTCTAAAATATCCTCCCCCTTGTTATCAATTTCACCGGTTGGATAATAACCCCAAAGGGTCACTGATGCGCCTCCTATTTTTAATTGAATCCATTTTCCAACCGAATAACCAAGTACAAAAGCTAATGATTGGTTGGCATCGCTTTCTAAAGTGTATAAAGATATCGACGATGTTGTGTTGTTATCTGGTTTTGCCCATGCCTGTAAGGTTAAAGAATCTTTAAGACTTTTATGCAACCTGGGTACCGAAACGTATCCTCCAGCCGGCACTTTTAATGAGCTACCAAAACGTAAGGAAGTTCCCGTTGGATTGGCTACTACCAAAACATCCTTTACAGGGTTTCCTCCAGTGAAACTCACATTACCCGTCACTATTCCAGTTGGATTTCTGTAACCTATCCCTGTGATATAAGTAGAATAAGGGATTTCTAAACCCTCAACCTCTACACCTTTAGCAGCAACTTTATAACGATATAATTTACCGCCTTCTACATTATTATCTACAAAAGTTCCGGCATCTGCAGGCAATGTTTTTAACGCACTTCCCCAGCTTGGATTTTGACTGTCAATATCTTCAGTACGATAAACCGAGATACTTACAATTTTATCACGGTTCTGTTTAATGTCCCAGTTAAGCTCAATTTTATCACTAAAATAACCTTTTGAAACTGTGAAAGCATCTTCAGAAAAAGTGTTGTATCGATAACGAATTCCCCAAGGAAAACCTAAATCTTTGGTATATACTTGTGTCGGATTAGCACCATGAGGTGCATTACTCACTCCCATATAAGGCATACCAACCTGTAAACCCACACTCTGTATGGTAAACGTTTTGTTTACTCCGTTCACTTTTTGTGTTAAAGTGTGGTTAAGGTTATCTTTTTGAGAAGCTGCAGCACCAATTGCAGTGGCTACACCTTTTTGCTCTTGAGCAAATAGAGCATTGCCACCTAATGCCATTAAACATAGCGCAATAATATAATTCTTCATAATAATTATTTTATTTGGATAATAAAAAACTAGGAAAACCCTAGTAGAATTATATTTTGATAATGTAGTTTACCCCGTAGTTGACAGGGCGAGTTTCTGTTCCTCCGGTTGTTGCTGTATTGCCAGAAACATTATGGCTATGATTTCCTGCCGTATTAGTTGGCAATGTTCTATTGTTATTCCCAAAGGTGTCATCTTCCAAAC
>DASSWV010000067.1:0-3520 GCA_035704545.1 Pelobium sp. | reverse complement strand
TTTAGCTGGCATAATATGAATCCGCAAGATCTGCAAAATGCTACACCCAGAAATAAAGGAAAGTTCTATTGGGCTCAATTATCTGGTGCTTTAGAAATGGGGGCCGAAATGATTTATGTAGCCATGTTTGATGAGATAGACGAAGCAACTGCTATCTTTAAAATCTCCAATAATCCTCCTGTGGGAGCAAGTTCCTTTGTTAAGTTAGAAGAAGGTTTGCCCCCTGATTTTTACCTCAAACTAACTGGTGCAGCCAACCAAATGCTTAAAAAACAAATTCCTCTTAGTAAACAAATTCCTTTTAAATAATCTAAACAAATGTCAAAAAATTACGGTTCAGCACTTTATACCTTAGTAACAGTTTTCTTCTTTTGGGGATTTGTTGCGGCATCCAATGGAATCTTTATTCCGTTTTGTAAAACACATTTCAATTTAACCCAATTCGAATCACAGTTAATAGATTTTACTTTTTATGGTGGGTATTTTATTGGTTCTTTAATACTTTTTTATGCATCTCAATTTACAAAAGTTGATATTCTCAATAAAATAGGATTTAAGAATGGCATCATATACGGCTTAATTATATCATCTCTGGGAGCCCTAATGATGGTGCCCTCTGTTAACTATGGCTCTTTTGGTTTTATCCTGACTGCTTTTTTTGTAATAGCCTTAGGCTTTTCTTTACAACAAACAGCAGCAAACCCTTTTGCAGTAGCACTAGGTACGCCAGAAACCGGTGCCGACCGATTAAATCTTGCAGGAGGCGTAAATAATTTCGGTTCTTTACTAGGGCCGGTAGTTGTGGGTATTATTTTGTTTGGCACAGCAACCGGCGCTGATGTAAAGAATGTAGATATTACATCTATCAACAACTTGTATTATATTTTAGCAGGTTTATTTATTGCAGTAGCTATATTTTTTGCAGTATCTAAACTGCCCAAAGTAACCAGCGACGAGAAAATAGAGACAAGTAATAAAACCAATAGTCCATTATTGATTTTGCTGCTGGCTTTTATGTTGATATTAGCCGAAGGGCCCTTAACCCAACTCACAGGTTTAAGCACTTCAGTTTTTGTTTATGCGTCTCTTATTATTATTGTCCTCACACTTTTAGGGTCTATTTCTGCAGCCAAAAAAAATCCTGTAGGTTGGGGCGCCATGAAATTTCCGCAACTTATTTTAGGAATGTTGGCTATATTCACTTACGTAGGAGTAGAAGTTAGTATACAAAGTAATTTAGGTGCATTATTAAGTACACCCGAGTTTGGCTCTTATACAGATGCCATGATCGCCCCTTTTATCTCCTTGTATTGGGGAAGCTTAATGATTGGCCGCTGGACGGGTGCCATCAGTGCTTTTAATTTAAAAAAGCCTGTCAAAAATTTCTTAACTGTAGTAGTCCCATTTGTAGCATTTGCGGTAATATTATTCCTAAATAGCATTAGCGGAACCGATATCAGCGTATTTTATTTGTACACCATTTGTATTTTAATTTTGGTTGTAGGCTTTTTCTACAGTCAGGAAAAGCCCGCAAAAACCTTAGCGGTATTTTCTGCATTAGGAATTATTGCCATGGGAATAGGGCTTTTAACTTCCGGCACTTTAGCAACTTATGCTTTTATCAGCGGAGGTTTATGTTGCTCTATTATGTGGCCATGTATATTTTCGTTAGCCATTACAGGTTTAGGCAAGTATACCAGCCAAGGATCTTCTTTCTTAATCATGATGATATTGGGAGGTGCTATTATCCCGCCAGTACAAGGGATATTAGCAGATAATAGCGGTATTCATTTATCCTATATTATCCCGGTTATTTGTTTTGCTTACTTATTGTTTTTTGCATGGAAAGTTAGCACCGAACTTAAAAAACAGGGAATAGATGTAAATAAAATACAAGCAGAAGGAGGACATTAAACTGATGGAAAAGATTAAAATTGGAGTCGATATAGGAGGCTCACATATTACCGCTGGCCTAGTTAATTTAGAGGACGGAACATTGGTAAAAGAAAGTTTAGTTAGGCGAAGCATAAATTCTGCAGCACCTTATGATACTATCATCAATGAATGGGCACAAACGATTAGCCCTTTAATTGAAAATAAACAAGGTTATCAAGTTAAAGATGTTTGTATTGCAATGCCAGGACCATTCGATTATAAAAAGGGCATCAGTTTAATGCAGAACCAGAATAAATATGATGCGCTATACGGTTTAAACGTTAAAGAATTATTAGCCGAAAAATTAAATTTACCGGGTAAGAATATCGTCATGAAAAATGATGCTTCGTGTTTTCTGTTAGGAGAAGTCTATAGCGGCAATATGAAAGGCTATCATAATGTAATAGGAATTACATTAGGTACGGGATTAGGCTCTGCTCACTACGTTGATGGGAAAATAAAAGATGCAAACCTTTGGAAAATGTCTTTTAAAGAAACTATCGCCGAAGAATATATATCTACCAGATGGTTCACAAAAAGATGGAAAGAAATTAAGGGCGAGGAAATTAAAGGGGTAAAAGAAATTATAAACGCTGAAAATAGTCAAAAAGAAATAGATCTTTTGTTTGAAGAGTTCGCTGAAAACTTAACTGAGTTCCTATACATTTTCGTTAAGAAAAAACATCCTTTAGGAGTAGTTTTAGGGGGAAATATCATGAATGCCCAACACCTATTCTTAACTAAAGTGCAGAAGTATCTATTTGAAAAAAAGATGGGTATAAGCATCCCGATTAGTAATTCTAAACATGGTGAAGTAGCTGCTTTAATAGGGTCGGTTTTATAAACAATAAACTTCCTCAATATACTTTGTTATTGTTGATCGTGTGATACAGCTCCTAAGAAAAAAATAGCTATGAGAATAGTAGTTTATAATTCTCAAAACTCCCACAAAGGGCTTAACTTACACCATTGCTATCTTACCGTATTTTTCATAACTGTCATAAGTTTTGTGTAATCAATTTTTATGAATGGAGGCTGAAATAGCAAGTAATAAAAAGACACTTCTTTTCAAACATGAACAAGGTTTTTGTAGGAAAAAAATTAAGGCTTACTACTTCTTCTTGATACCATATCAACTTGACAATTAAAAGGATCTTCAAAGATGTGATCCAGATACAAAGCTTTTTTACGGGCTTAAAATATTTGTTTGAAGAGACCGAAAACTTGTGATTGTTTTTTTTGATAAAACTTGACTAGAAACAGTTTTATTTTTTATTCTTCAACAAGAATCTTATAAGCTTCCTTATTATAAACCACAGGCTCTTTATTTGCTTTTAGCCAAGCTTTAGTTTTTGCTTCAAGTTTTGAAATACTTTTATTATTGGTTTTATAAAGATTTATATTTTGTTGGCTATCAGATTTAAGATCAAAAAAGAATTTTTGTGTTGGTAAGCCATTTGGCAAGAAATCATAAGCCCCTTTGTTTATTGGTGATAATTGAAAGAAAACATCATTATTTTTGATGCCCAATAGAAAGTTTGGACAAACTTTTCTGTCCTTACCGGGTAATTGCTCTACAGGCGTT
>DASSWV010000572.1:0-4108 GCA_035704545.1 Pelobium sp. | reverse complement strand
GCAGTTCATCAACCACTGAGTGTTGATGAGAAAGATGGTACAATTTCAGCGAAAGCTTATATTTAGAGGATACTTGATCTCTAATAATATAACCGCGGTCCTCCAGGCAAACCAGCATTCTGTAAATCTCATTAGAACTCTTATTTAAATTACCCGCAATTTCCGTCTGAGATACTGGGACGGATTGTGATGATAAATATTCGAGGATATCAAGCCCTTTTTCTAAAGCGGGCGCTTGGTATTTGGTTTTTGGTTCGGTTTCCATGTCTTTTTCAAAAATAACAATATCAGTTCGATTTTCACTATTTTGATAGTGAAGTTAATTTGTTTAAATTCTTTTAAATATAAATGTTATATTTATATTTGAATAAACCTAGTGAAGATTAGTTTGTTTTAAACAATAAATAACTCCAGATTAATCTGGATTGTTTTAATATTTTGAAATATTCATATTGAACATAAAAGATCTTCACAGCATAAACCTGAATTTATAATAGTTTAATAGAAAGCGCTGGTAAATGAAATTGAACTCATACATTTTAAAAGCATTACATTCAATCACTTTCCCAGTGAAGAAAGTTTTGTTCTTACTATGTTTAGTTTTTCTGTGTGATTTTTTGGCAAAAGCGCAAAATCTTTCAATCAGTGATTTAAAAACAGAGTTTACAACTAATCCTAAACAAGTAGATGCGTTGCAACCTAATTTTCAATGGATAATTTTTTCTACTTTAAAAAACACCAAGCAAATAGCCTATCAAATTCAATTATCAAATAATATAAAACCTTTTAATAAAAGCGGTAAAGTTTTTTGGGACAGTCAATGGGTTTCCAGTTCCTCTTCCATAAATAATAAGTACAATGGGCCAGTCCTCAGTTCGATAAAAAAATATTATTGGAGGGTAAGAGTCAAAGACAACTACGGAAATACTTCCCCATGGTCAAGTTCAGCAGAATTTATCACAGGAATTCTTTCAAAAAAAGATTGGGAAAATGCACAATGGATTACCGACGAAAAGCTAGCAGATAGTTTAAAAAATCCTATACCTGTTGACGGAAAAAAAGACAAGCTGAACTTTAATAATCAGCTTCCGTTATTTAGGAAATCATTTTCTCTGACTAAAAAAATCAAAAACGCCTATGCTCTTGTTGCAGGTTTAGGGCATTTTGAGTTTTCTGTAAACGGCGCAAAAATCGGTGATCATTTTTTAGATGCCGGTTGGACAAAATATGATAAAGAAGCACAATACATTGGTTTTGATATTACTAAACAAATAAAAAAGGGACAGAACACTTTAGGTGTGATGCTGGGCAATGGTTTCTATTTTGTTCCTCCGGTTAAAGGAAGATACCGGAAAACCAAAACTATGTTCGATTTTCCGAAGATGCTTTGTTTGGTGAAAATTGAATACGCCGATGGAACCACAGATTTTATAACCAGCAACGAGAGTTGGAAAACCGCAAAAGGACCAATTACGTTCAGCAGTATTTATGGTGGCGAAGATTACGATGCCCGTTTAGAACAAAAAAACTGGAACAAAACTAATTTCGACGATTCGGCTTGGAAACCGGTTTTATTAACCGATGGTTCTCCAAAACTGATTGCGCAACAACAAGAACCTTTAAAAGTATTGCAGAGCTTTGAAACCAAAAAAATAACTGAGATTTCTGAGGGAAGAACCAGCTACGATTTAGGACAGAATTTTTCCGGAATTATCTCGCTTAAAGTGAAAGGAAATGCCGGAGATACCATACGTATCTATCCTTCCGAGCTTACTAATAAAGATTTTACAGCCAACCAAAAAGCATCTGGAAGACCTTATTATTTTCAATATATTTTAAAGGGAAAGGGAGTGGAAGAGTGGCAACCTCGTTTTTCTTATTATGGTTTCCGTTATTTGGAAGTTCAAAATTTGCCAAAGAATTCAGGTTCGCCAGCAAAAATTGTAGAAGTAAAGGGCTTGCATACCAGAAACTCCGCTCCCAAAACAGGTTCATTCAGTTCGTCAAATCAATTGTATAATCAAACTTATGATTTGATTGATTGGGCTATAAAAAGCAATATGGCAAGTGTGCTAACGGATTGTCCGCACCGCGAAAAACTGGGTTGGCTAGAGCAGGTTCATTTAATGGGCAGTTCCATCAACTACAATTATCAGCTTGCACCAATGCTTAACAAAGCCATGGCGGATATGCGGGCGTCGCAAACAGAAAATGGCTTAGTGCCAGAAACTGCGCCGGAATATATCTTTTTTAATTGGGGTGGCGATATTTTTAGGGATTCGCCCGAGTGGGGCAGTAGTTCCATTATAGTCCCGTGGTACGCTTATCAATGGTACGGCAATGATGAGGTGCTTAAAGAAAACTATGAAATGATGGTTAAGTATCTGGATTACCTGCAAAGTGAATCCAAGGATTTTATCAACTATAAAGGTTTGAGCGATTGGTACGATTTAGGTCCAAATCCGCCGGGCGTTTCTCAACTGACGCCAAAAGGAGTTACCGCAACCGCAATTTGGTATTACGATTTAACGCTGATGCAAAAAATTGCCCAGCAAATTGGAAAAACTGAAGACATAGCAAAATATCAGGCTTTGGCCGAAAAAGTAAAAAACGCTTTCAACGCTAAATTTTTCCATAACGATACCAAACAATACGCCACAGGAAGCCAAACAGCAAACGCTATGGCGGTTTACATGGATTTGGTTGATCAAAAACAAAAGCAAGCTGTAATTGCCAATTTGATAAAAGATATTGAAAGTAGAAACAACAGCTTAACCGCTGGTGATATTGGATACCGCTACGTTTTACGGGTTCTGGAAGAAGCAGGTCGCTCTGATATCATCAACAAAATGAATAACCGTTCTGACGTTCCGGGTTATGGTTATCAAATTGAAAAAGGTGCTACCGCTTTAACAGAATCCTGGGCCGCTTTGCCAACAGTTTCTAACAATCATTTAATGTTGGGGCATTTAATGGAGTGGTTTTACAGCGGTTTGTGTGGTATCAGCCAACCAAAAGATGGTGTTGCTTATCAGCAAATCATCATTAAACCACAACCGGTAGAAGGTGTAAATCAGGCTAAAGCCGAGTTTAAATCGCCTTATGGCTATATTAAAAGTTCGTGGAATAAAAGCGATACAGGTTTTGTTTTGGATGTAGAAATCCCAGTAAATTGTGATGCTTCGGTTTTTTTGCCGCAAGGCGATGCAACAATGGACGGTATGTTTATCAACAACAGTAAAAGCGGAATAAAAATAGGTTCGGGGAAATATCAATTTATCGTCTCTGAAAAATAGAATATGAGGAAATTATTAATTGCCATTTTATTAAGTATCGGTTTTTTAAGTGTACAAGCTCAAAACAGTGTTTCTGAAACAGAAATGCAACAGGTTTATGAGGAAGTAAAAACACCTTATAAATATGGGTTGGTAATGGTTCCTAAAAGCAATGATAAAAAAATGGACTGCCCAACCGTTTTCCGAAAAGGTGGAAAATGGTACATGAGCTATTTAATTTATGATGGCAGAGGTTACGAAACTTGGTTAGCAAGCAGTAAAGATTTATTGAATTGGAAAAACGAAGGGAAACAACTTTCTTTTTCTGATGATGACGTTTGGGATGCCAATCAAAAAGCGGGTTACAATGCTTTGGTTGATTATAAATGGGGAGGAAAGTACAAACTGAATAAATACGAAGGCAAATATTGGATGTCTTATTTTGGCGGAAAGGAGAAAGGTTACGAAGTAGAACCGCTTTCCATCGGGATGGCTTATACCAAAGAAAATCCTGCAATTGCGCATGAATGGGAGCGACTGCCAAAACCAGTTTTAACGTCAAACGATCCGGATGTACGTTGGTGGGAAAATAGAAATAAGCTTTTTAAAAGCACAGTAATAGAAGATAAAAAGCGCTTAACCGGACATCGTTTTGTGATGTATTACAATGCCGTTGGCGATTCTTTAAAAAACAACAAAAAGACCCGTTGGTACGAGCGTATTGGCATGGCGGTTTCTGACGATATGATAAACTGGAAGCGCTTTAAAACTGACCCAGTGATGCATCATCCGGTTGGGATTACAGGCGATGCGGTTATTCAGAAAATGAACGA
>DASSWV010000530.1:0-2711 GCA_035704545.1 Pelobium sp. | reverse complement strand
CCTCCTTTTAAAATACCACAAACCAAAATTGATTTTTTTAAACCTTTATAAATTATCATTTTTGCCGAATGATTAGCTGCAGAAATTACTGTGTGGGATTGTTTTTTTGCCTTTGTTTACTAAATGTAGAAACTTTTGGGCAAAGCAATAATCAAATAGATACCATCGCCGTGAGGGAGATACAAGTAAAGAAAAATCCTTTCCCCGTTCGTCAGCCTGTTTTTTTTATTTACAAAAAGCAGTTGAACCAAAGTTTTATACGCTTAAAAGTTAACTATTGGAAAACAAAGCTCAATTTTGGGGTTAACTTAAACCAGGCGGCATTTAGTGATAACTGGAGCGGTGGTGGGGTAAATTCAATTGCGTTGGGCACCTTGCTAAATTACAAAGCCGAGTATAATAAAGATGGGAAAAACTTCACTTCGGAGGTTTTGCTACAATATGGGAAATTGAAAAATGAAGGTCAGTTGCAACGCAAAACCAACGACCGTATGTTTTTTGATAACAAAGCTGCTTTACGACTTTCTGATAATTGGAATTTCTTCGGTTCGGTAAGTTTTGAGTCGCAATTTGATGCAGGCTATGCCTACGGAAAAGACAGTGAAGGCAACGAAACCAGAAAAATCATCTCGAAATTTATGGCGCCAGGTTATCTTACCGAATCTATAGGTTTTGAGTACAAGCCAGAAAAATATTTTAGTATAAGATTTGGTACTGGTACCGCCCGCCAAACTTTTTTATTAGATACCAGCTTTTACGAAAACAACAAGAAAAATTTTGGGGTAGAAAGAGGAAAGCGCTTTAAAAATGAGCTGGCTTTCCAAGGTGTGGCAAATTTTGATAAAGAAATAGCAACTAATCTTAATCTAAAAGCTCGCTATTTGCTTTTTGCGGCGTATGAAAACCTCAACAATATTGATCAGCGTTTAGATGTAACTTTAACTGCAAAAGTGAATAGGTTGGTAAATGTTACTGTTGGTGCAACAGCTTTGTACGATGATGATTTTAGTGGGGAAGTGCAGTATACCCAAAATTTAGCGCTAGGTATTATGTTCAGGATGCCTAGGTAGCGTTATTTGTTTTTATAATGGAAAAACACGGTATTATTTTATTTGATGGTGTTTGCAATTTATGTGATGGCTTTGTACAGCGGATTATTGCAGCAGATCAAAAAGATTTTTTCCGGTTTGCATCCTTACAGTCTGAGGAAGGGAGCAGATTGTTGGCTCCTTATCCAGATTTAAAGGATATGAAAAGTATTGTTTATTTGGAGAACGGTAAAGTTTACACCAAAGCTAATGCTGCTTTAAAAATAAGCACTCACTTAGGCGGAAGTTGGAAACTGCTAAAGCTAAGTTATATTGTTCCTAATTTTTTAAGAAATGGAATTTACGATTTGATTGCCAAGAACAGGTATAAATGGTTTGGTAAAAAAGACCAATGCATGATTCCAACGGAAGAATTAAAGGCAAAGTTTCTTTAAATCTGAATCGAATTTAGACTTCCTAAACGTTTTTATCCTCAACCATCTTATAAAAATGATCACGGAAAGTATCACCGATAGGGATTACCTTATCACCAATACTAATCCTGCTGCGTTCAATACTTTCTATTTTATCTAGCGCTACAATGTATGATTTATGCACTCGCACAAACAAATGATTTGGCAATGCTTCGTCAATCTTCTTCATACTTTGCAGCGTAATAATACGCTCGGTTTTGGTGTAAATAGAGATATAGTCCTTTAAGCCTTCAATAAACAAAATATCATCCAAGTAAATTTTTTGAATTTTGTATTCTGTTTTTACAAATATAAAATCGTGGGTAAAACTTTTATTTACCGGTGCAGCTTCTGCAACGGGCAAAGGTTGGGATGGCACATTGCAAAGTAAGTCTTGAGCTTTCTGTGCGGCTTTATAAAAGCGGTCAAAAGCAATAGGTTTCAATAAATAATCTACTACATTATGTTCATACCCATCTAAAGCATACTCGGGATAAGCGGTGGTTAAAATTACCTTGCATTTGTTGTTGGCAATCTTTAGAAACTGTATACCGGTTAATTCCGGCATCTGTACATCCAAAAAAACGAGGTCAATTTTTTCTTCCTGCACTAAAGTAAGTGCTTCAATGGGGTTTTGGAGTCTTTTATAAAGGGTTAAAAACGGGATTTTAGAAATATAATCTTCAATGATATCCAAAGCCAAAGGCTCATCATCAACTATTAAACATTTGATCATGCTATAAATTTAGATATAATTCAGAAAAATACTCGTGTTCCCTGTTTTCTACAGAGAGTTTGTACTTATCCGGATAAGTTAAGTCTAGCCTCCGCACCACGTTTGTCATCCCAATTCCACCGGTTTGATCTTTATTTTGCAGGTTCTTTTTGTTTTTGATTGTAAACATTAGGTTGTCTTCATAAACCGAGATGTTGATATGAATTGGATTTTCTTTATCGGTTGCTAAACCATGTTTAAAAGCATTTTCTACAAAAGAAATTAAAAGTAAGGGGACAATTTTTTGATCGGCAACTTGCCCTTCAACTTCTAAAACTACATGTGCATCATCTTTAAAGCGCAACTTTTGGAGTTCGATAAAACTCTTTAAATAAGTGATTTCCTTGTCTAAAGCAACCCTGTTATCATTACTTTCATAAAGCATATACCGCATAATTTCCGAAAGTTTAAGGATTGCATTGGGTGTGGCATCAG
>DASSWV010000537.1:0-9723 GCA_035704545.1 Pelobium sp. | reverse complement strand
CGACAGACATTACGGGATTGCCGAATGGACACACAAAAGTTTTACGGTAATTGACACTGGCGGCTACGTAGCCAATTCTGAAGATGTTTTTGAAGCTGCCATTCGCGAGCAAGTGCATATTGCCATTGAAGAAGCCAATGTTGTGGTTTTTGTGGTGGATGTAACCACCGGAATTACAGATTTAGACGCTGACATTGCTCAAATTTTAAGAAAAAGCACCAAACCCGTTTACGTTGCTGTAAACAAAGTTGATAATTTTCAGTTACAGTCTGATGCTACCGAGTTTTACAGCTTAGGTTTAGGAGAAATTTATTGCATTTCTTCTATGAGCGGTTCTGGAACTGGCGAACTTTTAGATGAAGTAATCACCAATTTTGACGAGGAGAAAGAGGAAGAGAACAAGCTTCCTGTTTACGCAATTGTTGGCCGCCCGAATGTTGGAAAATCTTCAATGATTAACGCATTAATTGGTAAGGACAGAAATATTGTAACTGAGATTGCTGGCACTACCAGAGATTCTATACATATCCATTACAACCAGTTTGGGCATGAGTTTATGCTGATTGACACCGCAGGTTTACGTAAAAAAACCAAAGTTCATGAAAATATTGAATTTTACTCGGTTATGCGTACCATCAAAGCTTTAGAAGAGGCCGATGTAATCATAATCATGATTGATGCCGTTGACGGAATTGAATCTCAGGACGTAAACATTTTCCACCTTGCAGAGAAGAACAAAAAAGGTGTGGTAATTGTGGTAAATAAATGGGATTTGGTAGAAAAAGACCATAAAACCATTTTAGAATTCACTGATAAAATTAAAGCTAAACTTGCTCCTTTCACTGATATTCCTATTGTTTTTACATCAGTTACAGAAAAACAAAGAATATTTAAAACAATTGAAGCTGCTGCAAAGGTTTATACTAATAAGGTAAAGAAAATTCAGACTTCAAAACTGAATGATATTTTATTGCCTATAATTGAGAAAACACCGCCACCGGCAACAAAAGGAAAACATATTAAAATAAAATATATCACGCAAATTAACGCCACATCACCCATGTTTGCTTTCTTTTGTAATCTGCCGCAGTACATTAAAGATCCGTACAAGCGTTTTATAGAAAACAAACTCAGAGAGAATTTTGATTTTGAGGGTGTGCCGATTCAAATATTTTTTAGACAAAAGTAAAATTTCGTCCATTGTCTATGGCCCATGGACGATGAACTATTAACCAATAAAAAAAACAACATGAGAAAATTTATCGCACTTTTTGCCATTGCTAGCTCATTAGCTTTCGCAGCATGTAACAATCAACAAAAAACAGAAGAAGAAATTGATTCTTTAAATCAATCTGCAGCAGATTCGCTATTAAACGAGGCTTTAACTGACACAACCGCTTTGGATAACGTAGCCGTTGATAGTTTGGCAGTTGATACCGCAAATCACGACGGTCATAATCACGCTCACTAAACATAGTAACGCATTATCATTAATAAAAAACCTGGCACTTAAGCTGGGTTTTTTAGTTTATTTAGCGCTGCTTTAATAAATAAATCGCTCTGACTAACAGTACTGTAAAAACCTTCTTCACCAAAATAGTACCTGGCAAGCATGGCTTTTATCTGGTTCACAATTAATGGTTTTGATTGTATCGCCTGCGCTTTATCAACTTTCACTTCTTTAGTTACGCAATAGTTCAAAAACCCATTATAATCTGCATTGTTAAACTGGTAATTACGGTTGAATTCTCCCACATTCTTAAACCCACTCACTTTTACGCTGTTCGTTAGCTTATCATAAACAAAAGCTGCTATTAAACCCTTGGCGTTCATTTGCTGATAGGTATCGGTAAACTTAGAAGTGTCCATGGCCACAAAAATATCAGGCATTATTCCACCTCCGGCATAAACGGTTCTGCCTTTTAAAGTTATATATTTTTTACTTTGATAGCTAAAAGTACTATCCGTTAATGCACTATCTAAAGAAGTGAAATCGCCATGTTGGTAACGGTAGCTTATTTCATTTTTATAAGCCTTAACCCCATTATTATATGGTTTTTGGATGGAACGGCCAATTGGCGTATAATACCTAGCAATTGTTAAATTCATTGCCGAGCCATCACTAAACCCAAACTGCTCTTGTACCAAACCTTTACCAAAGGACCGGCGACCAATAACTGTCCCTCTGTCCAAATCCTGTATAGCACCAGCCAAAATCTCACTTGCCGAAGCAGTGCCTTCATCAATTAAAATTACCAGCTTTCCATTTTCAAAAAGCCCGTCAGCAGTTGCTTTATAATCTGTACGTGGTTCATGCAGTCCCTGCGTATAAACAATTAATTGGTCATCTCCTAAAAACTGGTCTGCCAAAGCGGTTGCTGCACTTAAATAGCCACCACCATTCTCACGCAAATCTAAAATCAAACTTTTCATTCCTCTTTTTTGGAGAGCGGTTAATTCGGTAATAAAATCGTCTGCCGTGTTTGCACCAAACCTAGTGATTTTCATAAATCCAATCTCGGGTTCAACCATAAAAGCTACATCAATACTGCTTACCACTATTCGTCCACGTTCAATGTCAAAAAAAATCGGTTTACTAAAACCCTCTCTTAAAACCGAAACACGCAACCTACTGCCTTTTTTTCCACGGAGTTTATTTACTACTTTATCCGTATCGCCTTTAATCACAATACTCTCATTGTTCACCGCTATAATTTTATCCCCCCTAAGCAAACCTGCTTTTTCAGATGGTCCTTTTTTACGGACTGCTGTAACCAATAAAGTATCGTTCAGGACATAGTACTCAATTCCAATCCCGTCAAAATTCCCTTCTAAATTCTCGTTTTGAGCTCTCGCCTGCATAGGTGGTAAGTAAACAGTATGAGGATCTAAACCGCTCAAAATATCATCGATAGCGAGTTTTTGTAAAGAATCAGTATTTACAGAGTCTACATAATTAGTTTTAATAACTTTTAAAATCTTATCTATTTTCTGATTGTTGCTTAAAGCGAAGGACGGGAAAGCCGAATTGTTGTTTATAGCCCTGTTTTGCTCATAGGTTGCGCCCAAAATAACTCCAAAAAACACAGCTATTAGGGTAATCACAAAATAAGAAAAAGCGCTTTTAGAAGTCGAACTCATTTTATACAGTATAACAATTACAAATAACGGTGTTATTACAATTATTTGGCTATTTTTTAAAAAATAATATGTTTTTTATCACGAAGACACACTTAGTTAGCAAAAAAAACACAAACAGAGAAAAACTGATCTCTAAAGCAGGATTACGTATACAAATATTTGCAAGCACAACAACAAGTTGTAAAATTAATCTATTTAAGCACCTTCAATCATTATCAAACCAACACTAAATCAATCTCAATCTAACCATTTCATTTTTCCTATATTTTTACGATTTTCGTAAAAAATTTTAAATGGCAAATGAAGTAACAGAGCAAGATTCGCTTTACAACAATTTAGAACATAAATCCACCTCAGAGATTTTAAGAAACATTAACCAAGAGGATCAAACTATACCTAATGCTGTTGAAAAAGTGATTCCGCAAATAGAAGCTTTTGTTGACAAGGCAACGGAGCGGATGAAGGTTGGAGGACGTTTATTTTACATCGGTGCAGGCACCAGCGGAAGGTTAGGTATTTTAGATGCTTCTGAATGCCCACCCACGTTCGGTGTTCCGTTTGATTTGGTGGTTGGCATTATTGCAGGAGGAGATGTAGCGATTAGGAAAGCGGTAGAATATGCAGAAGACGATGAAGAACAAGCTTGGGAAGATTTAAAAAAATACAATATCGGCAAAAATGATGTGCTTGTTGGAATTGCCGCATCCGGAAGAACTCCATATGTAATTGGAGGTTTAAAAAAAGCAAACGATATGGGTTTGTTAACCGCTTGTATTGTTTGCAATGCGGGCAGTGCTGTTGCTGCAAATGCTACTTACCCAATTGAAGTAATTGTTGGTCCCGAATACCTAACCGGCTCCACCAGAATGAAAGCTGGAACCGCACAAAAACTTGTTTTAAACATGATTAGTACCTCGCTGATGATAAAATTAGGGAAGGTAAAAGGTAATAAAATGGTTGATATGCAGTTAAGCAATAACAAGTTGGTAAACCGTGGAGTCAATATGATTATTGAGGAAACCGGGATTGACAAGGAAATGGCAACGCAATTTTTGAAAAAATACGGAAGCGTGAGGAAAGCTGTGGAAGCGTACTTGGCAATCCTACAATAATTAAACAAATATGCATGAAATAGAGCCTTATTACAAATGGAGGGATGATTATATAGCAGCAGAGGATGAGCGCTCGCCATTTTATGAAACACAATACAGTGAGTTTGAGTACGACAAGCAGGTTTACAACTACCTTCTTCACCCACAGTGGGATTTTTTCGGATCGCACACCTTATATTTAAAAGTTCTATTTGTTGACTACGAGCGTAACTATGCAATCATAGAGTTTATTGGGGAGTGGAATGATGCCATTGATAACGATATTATGTTGTTGAAGAGGGAAATTTTAGAATCGATAAACAACGAAGGCATCGATAAATTTATACTCATCGGTGAAAACGTATTAAACTTTCACTCATCAGACGATTGTTATTATGAAGAATGGTTTCAAGAAATTGAAGACTGTTGGATTGCAGGTATAAATTTTAGAGCGCATGTAATTGATGAGTTTAAAACCAATAACATTGATTACTATATCAATTTTGGCGGAGAACTTGACGAGTTGAATTGGCGGCAATTAAAACCTTTGCAGTTTTTCAAAAAAGTGGAAGAACTAATGACTAAGCGGTTAAACTAATGATCAATCCGTTTTGATCACATAATTTACGCACATTAAAAAAGCCACCTCGCATAGGTGGCTTTTCCATCAAAAACCAAATTTTCAAAAAAACTAAATCAGTTCTAAAGCTTAACTGTTCACTTGTGACAGGTTAAGGTTTAAAAGGTTTAAGCACATAAGTAAATAGATGATATTTCAACTTGTTGATGAACTTATTTTCCCTAACCCGGCACTTGCCGAGGAGGATGGCCTATTGGCTATCGGCGGAGATCTATCTTTGGAACGGTTGATATTAGCTTACCAAAACGGAATATTCCCTTGGTTTAACGCAGACGACCCTATTTTATGGTACAGTCCGCCAGAAAGATTTGTCCTATTTCCCACCGAAATAAAAGTGAGCAAAAGTATGCGACAGGTTTTACGTTCAAAAAGATTCTCAGTAACGTATAACCAGGATTTTAACGGAGTAATCAACAATTGTGCAGGTGCTAAACGCGAAGGACAAGATGGCACTTGGATAAACCACCTCATGTTAGCTGCCTATTTAAATTTACACCAAAAAGGTTTTGCCCACTCCGTAGAAGTTTGGGAGAATAATGAGTTAGTAGGTGGCTTATACGGTGTTCTAATGAACGGTGTTTTCTGCGGAGAATCCATGTTTTCAAAAAGAAGCAATACCTCAAAAATCGCTCTGATATGGCTTTGCAAAAATGCAAATATCAGACTTGTTGATTGCCAGGTTTACACTGAACATTTGGAAAGTATGGGGGCAAAACTGATCAACCGAACCGATTTCTTGGATTTCCTGAATTATCCCGCCTAGATAGCTGTCAAACAAGAAAATCCCCGACTATGCGCCGAGGATTTCTTTTTCATCATCAAACCTCACTGATACTGGATATAAATAGGTTTTGGTGTTAATTTCAACAATTCATCAGGTGTCATTAAACGATGTGGCGCTTTCTTTAAATCATTTTTGTAAAATATTTTAAAACCTACAAACTGCACTGGCTCGCGGTATAAATAGTGGCGGTAAGTGCCTTTTTTCAACTCAGGCTCACCCCAACCGTCCATGTGCATCACAATCTGTACTTCTTTTTGCTTTTTAATATCTTGGTAATTTTTTACCATGCCTTGTGTAAAACGATGCACAACAATTATTTTTGGTGGCAAATTATTTTCTTTGACCAGTTTTGCCAAATAGTTTGTAGCGTAATTGATATCCGCCGCATCGTAATACCCGATTCTTTTGCCTGGCTTATCTCCAGTTTTCATAGAAAACTCTGGATCGATACCCAAATGCACATTAGGCATTTTCAAATACTTCTCTAAACGTGGCAGTTCTTTTTGTAACGTACTTAACGCAACTTGCAGATCTAAAAAAATAATCGCATTGTGCATTTTCGCAATAGCCAAAGCCGAGTCAATCTGGCTGTCGGGCATACGGTTGATGTACATATTATCCTTGCCGGGCGTTCCGCTGGCTACAGTTGCAATATAATGTATGGCTGCTATAGATTTAATTACGGTATCGGCTTTATTCCATTTGTCAACTTCCGCATGTAGCATTCTCCACATTTCTTTGGGAGCGTACTCTCCTAAAGCACCCATTTTCTTTGAGTAAAGGTTACCATAGTAAACAATGATTCTGTTAAAAGGTAAAATAGCACCATCAAGAGGCAAAGGGTCATTTTTTACAGGCCATTTCCCTGTGGTATCGCCATTGGCTAAATATTTTTGTAACTCATAATACTTAGCAGAGTCAACCTTGTTACTTACATTCTCTTTTGTTTCCGCAACTTCAACTTTGGTTGAGTCTGGTGTTTCATCAGTACCTGCCTGGGCTTTCCCATCGGTACCGCCAGAACATGAACAGAAAAGTGCAAGGGCAACAACAAGTTGCGGTAAAAAGATGTAGTTTTTGTTAGATAGCATTTTAATTAAATTAAAGCGAAAATTAAGACTAAGCGTTGGTCTTTTAGAAAAAAGATTTCAACAATTGAACAAACTAAATTTACCAAAAACTCCTAAAGGCAAATTAACCCCGCTCCGAGCTTTTAAGTAGAGCTCTCCAATGTTCAAATTCTGAACTTCGGGGTAAGCGCCCCTGATTAAGTTCTCTACAATTATAGACGAGAACCCTAAAGAGTAAGTATTTAAGATCAAAAAATGTTCTTGAGGGTCAAGTAACTGCACCACATCCCGCATCATTTCTCTGATCAAATCTTCCAGTTTCCACTTCTCCCCTTTTGGCCCATGACCGTAAGCGGGCGGATCTAAAATAATCCCATTGTATTTTTTGCCCCTTTTTAGTTCGCGTTGTACAAACTTCAATGCATCTTCAACCACCCACCTAATATCTTTTAAGTTAGAGATTTCTTGATTTTCGTTTGCCCAGCTCACCACTTGTTTAATGGAATCAACGTGGGTTGTATCTGCGCCAGCAGCTTTGGCAATTAAAGATGCGCCACCTGTATAAGCGAAAAGGTTTAATATTTTAGGCTCAGGGTTTTTAAATTTTTTGATGGATGATGAGATGAAATCCCAGTTTACAGACTGTTCTGGAAAGATCCCTACATGTTTAAAAGAGGTTAATGCTAAACGGAATTTTATCGCAACATCATTGTTTTTATATTCGATATGCCAACGGTCGGGTGTTTTCGGATTTTTTTTAACCCACTCGCCACTAGTTGCAGATCTTCCTTTAAATTTAATGTGATGCAGTTTTTGCCATTCACTTTCGGGCAACAGCTTAGTCCAAACTGCTTGTGGTTCCGGACGTATCAATATTACATCGCCAAATCTTTCCAGCTTTTCAAAATCTCCACAATCTATCAATTCGTAATCTTTCCAATGTTGCGGAGTAAGTGCTTGTATATTTGGCTGCATATTTTTTTAATGAGTGAATTGTTAAATTTTGAATGATAGAATGAGTGAATTGATTAATGAGTGAATTTTGAATGATAGAATGAATGAATAACTATGGCCTTTTCCTAATGAACTTTTAATGGCCTAACCACCTAACCAACTACCCATCTAAAAAACTAACCTACTTCTTCAACAGCGTTTCCATCAGCTTAGTGGCAAAAACAAATTCGTTGAGTTCTTTATTATCTGTGGAGGTGATTTCATCTTTTGAACCTTCCCACCATTTTTGTCCTTGGTGCAGAAAAAGGATGTGCTCTCCAATTCCCATAACCGAGTTCATATCGTGGGTAACAATTACAGTTGTGATGTCATATTCCTGGGTAATCTCTTGTACCAGCTCATCTATCATGATGGAGCTTTTAGGATCAAGTCCAGAGTTTGGTTCATCACAGAAAAGATATTTGGGACGCATGGCGATAGCTCTGGCAATCCCCACTCTTTTCATCATCCCACCCGAAAGTTCTGATGGGAAAAGCTTGTTTTTTCCTGCTAGGTTTACGCGTTCTAATACAAAATTAACTCTGTCTAATTTTTCTGCCTTAGATTGATCTGTAAACATATCTAATGGAAAGCGTATGTTTTTTTCTACAGACATAGAGTCAAACAGGGCAGAACCTTGAAAAAGCATTCCAATTTCCTTACGGATTTCAATGCGTTCATGAGTGTCCATTTCCGTAAAGTCCCTTCCGTCAAATGTCACTCTACCACTATCTGGCTCATGCAAACCCACCATGTTTTTCATCAGGGTTGTTTTACCAGACCCAGAACTCCCAATAATCAAAGAAGTTACCCCGGGCTTAAAATCAGCGGTGATGCCTTTGAGCACTTCATTATCGCCAAAACTTTTGTAAATATCTTTAACCTCAATCATAATAAAAGCTGTGCAATAACGTAATCAGAAATTAAAATAGCGATACAGCTAATCACTACCGCTTTAGTGCTGGATCTTCCTACTTCAATAGCGCCGCCTTTGGTAAAATAGCCTTGGTAAGAAGAAACCGTTGTAATAATAAAAGCAAAAATTAACGCTTTAACCATTGCTACCACTAAGGTAAACGGAATAAAGTCTGTGGTTAACCCTTGTATAAACTCTGCCGCTGTTACTGCACCAGACGCTACACCTGCTAAATATCCACCTGTGATACTTAATGCAATAGCAACAATTACCAAAAGCGGGATCATAATAACGCCACCTAGTAATTTTGGTAATATCAAGTAACCGGGAGCATTTATACCCATAATTTCCAAAGCATCAATTTGCTCGGTCACTCGCATAGTTCCAATTTGCGATGCAATGCTGCTTCCCACCTTTCCGGCCAAAACCAGTGAACAAATAGTGGGACTAAGCTCCAATATGGTCGAATCTCGTGTAATACCACCAATAATAGATTTCGGAATTAAATCACTGGTTAACTGAAACGCAGTTTGTACGGTAGTTACTGCGCCAATAAAAACAGAGATGATGCTGATGATCCCCAAAGAGCCTAAACCTATATCTACCATTTCTCTAAAAACCTCATTCTTGTAAATGCTCATTTTTTCTGGCCGCCTGAAAACTGCCCGTAGCATCAAAATATATTTCCCGAAATGATAAAATACCATATAATTAAATTTGTGTAAAAATAAGCTTTTTTATCAATTGCAATTATTAAACCTAAATTGCCTGAAAATTAAAAATACATGAATACTTTAATAACCGGTGCAACCAAAGGAATGGGAAAAGCTACGGCCTTAGAAATGGCCAGAAACAATCATTCGCTTGCTTTGTGCGCCCGAAATCAAAATGAACTTGATTCATTACAAGAAGAACTATTTGCGATAAATCCAAAAATCAATATTTTAACTGTTAAAACCGATTGCAGCGTTAAACAGGAAGTTATCGCTTTCGCTGATAAAGCAATTGCTCATTTTAAAACAATAGATGTTTTAGTGAACAACGTGGGCATGTTTTCGCCGTCAAAAATCTTAGAAGAGAAAGATGAT